>CAMETB010000127.1 GCA_945936265.1 uncultured Clostridia bacterium | reverse complement strand
TTGCCCGAGCGGCGGAAATAAGAGGGACAAGCGCGTTTACCATGGGATACAAAAGTATCGTCGGCAGATTGAACATTGATATTACAAGTGTGGCATAGTCTCCGTACAAGACCTTTACAGTGGTGGGGTCTATACCTGAGGCAAGCAGTCTGTTCTGTACCATGAGCGTATCTATTATCGTTGTCAATGACAAAACCGACGAGCTTATCGTTATGGGTATTGCTATTGCAAAAAGCTCTTTAAGAAGTGTTTTCGTCTTTCTGCATTCGGTATTTAAGGGGACGTCAAGAAGTTCGTTATAGCGTTCTTCCTTAAAAAACAGTTTCTTTATATACAAAAAAACCATTCCCAGAAATACGCCTGCCGTAACTCCCAGAATCGTGTATGCGGCAACCACGAAGTCGTCATAGCCTTTACTCTTTGCCCATATTGCAAGCGCAACTCCGACGCCTACTTTACATACAGCCTCTATAAACTGCGATACAGCCGTCGGCGCCATTTGCTGATATCCCTGAAAATATCCGCGCATGCAACTGCTGAGACAAATAAAAAGTATTGTCGGCGCAATGGCAATTATGCAAAGCGAGGTTTCCCCGGAGCCTATAAACGAGGCTATGCCGTCGGAAAATACTATCATAAGAGTGGAAAATACGAAACCTATCGTCAGAAATACCGCCATGGCGATATTGAAAATCTTTTTTGCCTCGTTGAATCTTCCGCTCGCCCTGCTCTTTGATACCATTATGGAAAGCGCAACGGGCAATCCTGCCGTTGATATTACATAAAGGTATGCGTATATTTCATAAGCGGAACTGTAATACCCCGCGCCGACGCTTTCGACTACCCTGTTGAGCGCTATTTTGGTTACAAGACCTACTGCCTTTACAAGTATGTTGGCAACAGTAAGTATAAGCACTCCCGAGAAAAACAGGCTTACGTCGCTTTTCTTTGCGTTTGCTTGCTTTATGTTGTTATCCAAAACGTTTCCTCTTAATTTTTCTTCCCCAGAAATTCGGTATAAAGCGAATTTGCGGGAATATAATCGTAACTTATCTCATCAAGTTTTTCAAACTTCTCTTTTAGTTTCTCCGCTTCTTTGAAATATAAACCGTCCTTTTTTACCTCTTTAAGAGTTTCAAGGACATATTTCTTCATAAGAAAAAGTTCATATCCCATAAAGGAATCTATCTGTACCTTACAGATATTTTTGTTGGGAAATATGTTTTTGTCTTCGTTTTCCCTTACAGTCTGCCAGAGAAAATAGGTAAAATCGGGGCTTGCGCCTCTGAATTTTCTGTCCCTTACTATCCTTCTTATAAAGCGGATTTCATCGCGCGAAAAGAATATGCCGTTTAATAATACATCCTCGTTTACGTTTATGAATATACCGGTGTAGTCTGTGCCGAAAAGCGAGGTAATTTCGGGATATACCGCCTGTATTCCCTCGAAAATCAATATATCGTCCTTTTCGATCCTGTGTTCCGTAAAGCCTTTTCTCTTCTGCGACACAAAGTCAAACGCAGGGACTTTGAAAATGCTACCCGGTTTTATATTGCTTACACACTCCCGAAGAAGTTCAAGATCCATAACCTCAACGGAATCGTAATCGATTTTTTCGCTTTCCTCAACTTTTCTTTCGTCAAGCCTTTCCTTAAAAAAATCGTCAAATGATATTACGGTAATCTTTTTGCCGTCCTTTACAAAATCGTCTATTATCTTATTTGCCGTCGTTGTCTTTCCCGAACAGGTGGGTCCCGATAAAAGTATATTTTTCTTTCCGCTTTTTATTACCTTTTCGGAGGCGACGGTGAGCCTGTTCTCAAAGTCGCGCTCGCATTCCATGACAAATTCTTTTTTGTCCTCTTCATTTGCAAAAGATATGTTAAGTGTTCTCATTTTTCCGCCTCCTTTTTAAAGTCTTCTGTTTCTTTACACACTTTTCGGTTGTCCTGCAAATATTCATATGGATATTTCGGTGAAAATATTCTTTTTATCTGTGTTTTACCGTCTTTTGCGGAAACAAGTTTTGTAGTTGAGCCCGCTCCGACTCCGAATACGGAGTGAGCGTCCGCCATCATAAAAACATTGTAAAGTCCCTCTTCACCGGGTTTTGAATAGCCGACGTTTTCAAGGTCGGACACAGTGTTTTTCTGCCTGTAAAGATAATACGGCGCGTATCCGCTATCGGTAAGCCTGTCGTAAGCGTAATCAACGCTTGCGCCCGCAATATCTCCGCTTACCTGATAAATCTTTCTTTCACCCTTCCTTATCTCCGCCGCATTTTTTACGCAAAGCGTATGAACGGTTACATTGCCCGGAGAGAGCGATATTATCTTATCAACCGTATTCTGAAAACTCTCTTTCGTGTCTCCGTCAAGTCCTGCTATAAGGTCGGTATTTATATGCTCTATTCCGCTTTTTTCAACCGTTTCGTACGCTCTTAAAAAGTCTGAAACTGTATGCTTTCTCCCTATTTTTTCAAGCACGATATCGTTTAGTGATTGCGGATTTACGCTTATGCGGTTTACACCGTGGGATTTTGCTATTCTCAGTTTCTCCCCGGTAATCGTATCGGGTCTTCCGCCTTCAAGGGTAAATTCTAGAAGCTCTTTTGTATCAATGCAATTTTCTATACAGGAAAGGAGCTTATCGAGTTGATTTTCATCGAGTATCGTAGGAGTTCCTCCGCCTATATAGACGCAAAGCACCATTAATCCAAGCGATTTTATCGTTTTGAAAGTGTCCTTTATATCAAGCATAAGACGGTTAAGATATTCCGGTATCAGTGAAAAGAGTTTCGGCGTTGCGTATGAGATAAAAGAACAGTAGTTACATCTTGACGGGCAAAACGGTATCGATATATAGACACTGCATGTTTTGTCCTTTGCCAAAGAAATGATTTTCTTTTCGTTTTTTGCAACATCGGTTACAAGATGTATTTTCTTATCGCTGAGAAGATATTCGTTTTTAAGTATCGACGATGCGCGCTCCTCGCCCTCGGCTTTTATAAGATCCGCCGCCACCTTTGAAGGACGTATACCGGTTAGTATTCCCCACGGCAGACTCCTGCCCGTGAGTTTTGAGGCAACCTCGTAAACCGCCTTGCCTACCGCCGTTTTCGATATGCGCTCATAACTTTTTGAGCACGAAAAAGGTACGAAAGAGGTTGCGTGCTCTTTCCCGTACGGTGTGCAAAGTTCAGCTTCGCAGTATATGCCGCACTCTCTGTCCTCGGTTCTGACATATAAAACCGACGTTACGTCTTTTTCGTCCTCGGGAAATTTTTCTCCATGGAAAAATGCCATACAAAGAGTCTGCACGTAGGTTTTGTTTATTTTTCCGTCTAAAATAAGTTTCATTTCAGTTTTTCACTGTCCATAACTATTGTTATAGGTCCGTCGTTTACAAGTTCCACCTTCATATCCGCACCGAAAATTCCTTTTTCAACCGTGGCATAGTGTGAAAGGCGCCCGCAGAAATATTCGTAAAGTCTGTTTGCTTCATCGGGCTTTTCGGCGTCAAGATAGTCTGGTCTGTTGCCCTTTTTGTAGTTTGCAAGCAAAGTAAAGTTTGAAATTGCGAGAAAAGAGCCGCCTACCTGTTCTATGCTCAGATTCATTTTGCCAAACTCGTCCGAAAATATCCGCAACTTGCCTATTTTATCGGCAAGTAAATCCGCGTCTTTTTCGGTATCTCCCACTTTTACGCCAAGCAAAACAAGCATACCGCCGTCGGTTTTGCCGACGACCTTGCCGTCAACCCTGACAGATGCGGATAAAACTCTCTGAAGTACCGCCGTCATTTCGTTGCACCCGTTACTCTCGTTACTCTTATGACGTCCTTTATTCCCCTTATCCTTGTAAGTATTGAATTGAAATGATTTATATCCCTGCAGGAAATTGTCATATTTATAACTGTAGTATCCTCTATTTTCTTTGTGTTTATTGAAACTATATCAACCTTCATATCGGCAAGCGCACCCGATATTTCCG
>CAMETB010000126.1 GCA_945936265.1 uncultured Clostridia bacterium | reverse complement strand
AAGATATAACAGTTATTAAATCCCTAAAAATACCTCAAGTGAGAATTCAAATTTTTACCTCCGGTTGCCGCACGTGCGGCATAGATTAAAATGCGGTCAGACTGCAAAACAGATTTTTTAACGTTTGCTGTCGCTAAAAAAGTGCAAAAACGCTTATAAGTGTCGATAAAACGTTATTTTCTGCCCGTTGAGCCAAAACCGCCCTCGCCGCGTACCGTATCGGAAAGAGTTTCTGCCTCTTCAAAATCGGCGGTTATGTATGGAGTTATGACCATTTGTGCAATTCTGTCACCGTTTTGTATCGTTTCTTCTTTATCGGAATGGTTGTGAAGAGCCACCATAAGTTCTCCGCGATAATCGCAGTCAATAACTCCTACCTTGTTTGCAGGGGCAAGTCCTCTTTTGGAGGCAAGCCCGCTCCTTGCATAGATGAGTGCGACAAGACCCTCGGGAAGCTCCATTGCAAGACCCGTCTTTATAAATTCCGTCTTGCCCGGCTTTATTGTCACGTCGCCGTCGAGACAAGCATAAAGATCTGCACCTGCGGCAAACGGCGAGCCGTAAGTCGGCAAAATTGCCTTTTGGTCAAGTTTTTTCATTCTTACTTTTATTTTTTCCATTTCTTCTTCTTCTCCGTTTCGTCGGAATAGCAGACACTCCGACGGCATTATTTTATTTTGAGCGATCCGAGATACGCTTTTTGTTCATCTGAAATGCGATAACTTTCAAGTGCTTTCTGTATTCCCTTATTATGCACCCATTTATCAAATTTTTGCTCGGTTATATAGGGTAACGTGTCTTCATAGCATTTTACAAGAGCAACGCTTATCAGCCACGCCTGCGCCATTTTTATGTAATACTCATCACTTTTTATCGTAAGAGCTATATCAAGCGCCTCTTTTACCGTGTTTTTTTCAATATAGCATGAAAGCAGTGACACAAGCGCAAACCTGACGGTATATATCTTATCGCTTTTTGCCCACTCTTTGACTTTTTCATACACAAGGTCGGGCTTTTTGAAATAATTCCGTTTAAGACCCGAGCACATAGTGTCGCAAACCGCCCAATTATCGACGTAGGGCAAAAATGCGTCAATGGCTTTTTCAAGTGTGCCTATATTCTCTTTAAGAAAGCCGAGCATATAGCCGTGCACCATGTTTTCGTCGTAATATTTATGAGGCAAAGATTTCAAAAACTCCCTGCCCGTGTCGCTATTTGCATACTTTTTTGCTATTTCCTTTGCCGTAGGAGAGCGCAAGCCGAGCATATTTTTTACGTTCGGAACGATTTTAGAATTGAAATCTCTGTACACAGGGTCGGCATTTTTTATTATTTCGTCAGGTATAACGTCGGTCATATTTATTCTTCCTTTGAGCGCTTTTACAGTATTATACGTTTTACTTTAACATACGGCACTGCTTTGCCAGATCATAAAGTTTCATTCCGTCTATTGCCGTTACATTGGCAACCTGTTCTATGAGTTTAGAGGCTTCGGAATGAAAAGTCGATGTTGTTATGTATATTCCTCTTGTACCGTTCTTTGTATGCATTGCGCCTATAAACTCCCTTACCTCTTTAAGAGTTACCTGTGCATGACGTCTTGCCTTTGCCTGTACCGTTATAAAATCGCGAAAGCCGAGCAAATCCTCGGTCCTTATTTCTATATCTATTCCGCCATCGTCAGAGCCGCCCGTTACATCGCACGATATAACTTTTATCTTTGAAAGTTCAAAGTACTTTTTCAGAAGCATCGCGGCATATCTTTCAAAAAATTCTCCTCCGTTTGCCGTTATGGATTTTATATACTCTTCAAAGGAATCAAGCATCGGTTCTTTTTCAGGTACAAACGCATAAACTCCGCCGTCCGATGTTATTATGCCCGCATTTTTCATTTTGGACAGGAAATCGCCTATATAAGAACGCAGTTGATTGTCATCCTTTTGCGTTTTTGTTTTGTTAGTTCCGAAAAACTCGACGGCGACATCGAATATTTCCTGCTTTGTAAGGGTTTTACCCGAGCGCAGAAGATTTTTAACATACTCCTTTATTTCCGATTCTATAAGAACCGTGGGTACTTCACGGTTTATCGAATAATATCCGGATTTGTATGTGATATCAAAGTTTTCCGTAAGTTCATTTATTACCGCGCCTATAAGTCCGCGATAAAAAACAGCGACACTCCCCACGGAATTATCTGTTTTTTCTTCATCGGTAAGAGGTGACATATCCATAACTGCCGAAAAGAGTTCTTTCTTTTCCGCTTTTCCATTTTCGGTAAGAAAACGTATCACGTTTCTCTTTATTTTCATCTTTTCGGCATTCTGATGCCTTTTAAGAGAAGCAATATCCATAAAGTACCTCCGTTCCGGAGCAAAATTCTCTGTTCCTTTGATACAATGATTTTACCACAATATAAACGGTTTTTCAATCATAAAATTGTAAATAGAGAAAAAAGGCAAGAAAAAATCCGGAGAAAATCCGGATTCTTTCAAAAGCAATTATTTATTAGTCTATTATGCCTTTTCTGTAGTTAACCTTGAATGCGTTGGCGAGAACTTTGAGTTGAGCGTCCGTTATGGTATTTACTCTCTTAAGTCCTGCCGTCAGCATATAAATCTGTGAAGCCTTCTCAACCGTTTCTACAAGTCCGAAAGCCTCATCGAGAGTTTTGCCTGCTCCGTAAAGACCGTGCATTGCCCAGACTACCGTGCGTGCGCTCTTCATTTTCTCGGCGGTTGCAACACCTATCTCGTTCGTTCCGCAAAGCATCCATGGAAGGACCTCGACTCCGTCGGGGAAAACAACGATACATTCCGTACTCATCTGCCAAAGTGTATGTGTAAACTCATTTGTGTCAAGGCTGTGAACATAAGTCATAGCGAGCAAATTGGTCGGATGAGTGTGCATTATTACTCTGTTTGCGGGGTCTACTTCAAGCCTGGATATATGGCTCATAAGGTGTGCAGGCAATTCGCTTGTGAACCTTCCGCCGTCGGCGTATCCCCAGAGAAGCTCAGCCATTTGTCCGTCATCTGAAATTCTGAAAATTCCGACATTATTCTCGGGGTCGTTCTTTACATTTTTGAAGTATTTGCCCGTTCCCGTTACAAGAAAATATTTACCCGCAAGCTTTTTTGCATCAAATCCGAGAGGTATCTCTCTTATTACTTTGTCTGCATCAAGATATTCGAGAATCTCGTCGGTTTCGAGAAGAAGCGATATGTTTCCGCCGTTGCGCTCATCCCAGCCAAGACGGTACATATTATCTGCCGTCAGGCAAAATTCTTTGAGAAATTTAGCCTCGTATATGCTTTTCTTTGCCATTTTTACGTCCCTTTTAGTATTAGTATGCCTTTCTGTAAAGTTCAAGTATGTCAGCCTCGGTTATCTCTCTCGGGTTGCCGCCAGTGCACACGTCATTGAATGCGTCGTTTGCGAGCTGTGCGAGTGCGCTCTCGGGTATGTTTATCTCGCGCAGGGTCTGCGGTATTCCGAGATCAAGTGAAAGTTTCTTTACTGCGTCAACAGCCGCCTTTGCGCCTTCGTCAACGCTCATGCCGGTTATATCAACGCCCATAGCCTTTGCTATGTCACAATACTTTTCTTTTGCGGCAGGCATATTGTATTCCATAACTATCGGGAGCAAAAGCGCATTTGCAACGCCGTGTGCTATATCAAATCTTGCTCCGAGAGGATGTGCCATTGAGTGAACGCATCCAAGACCTACGTTTGAGAACGCCATACCTGCAACGTACTGTGCAAGCGCCATATTCTCTCTTGCCACCATATTCTTGCCTTCATAAGTAGCGGTCCTCAGATTCTTTGAGATAAGTTCGATTGCCTTTATCTCAAACATATCGGAAAGTTCCCATGCGCCCTTGGTTATGTAGCCCTCTATTGCGTGGGTAAGAGCGTCCATACCCGTAGCGGCAGTAAGTCCTTTCGGCATGGTTGCCATAAGATCTGCGTCTATTCTTGCGAGTGACGGAATATCGCTGGGGTCAACGAAAACC
>CAMETB010000125.1 GCA_945936265.1 uncultured Clostridia bacterium | reverse complement strand
TTTTATTGCCCGTATAGCCGATAAGATAAACGGTTTCGCCGTCTTCATAGAAAATGTAGCCGTCATCCGTTTCTTTAAGTTTGCTTACCTCGTCTTTTGAAGTATATACGTCTAATGCGTAACATCCTGCATAATCGTTATTTGCGTAACCCTTCGTTATGGTAAGCGAAGATAAATTATATACTTCCACTCATTTAAAGCAATTCGCGAACGTACTAATACCTATCGAAGTTACTCCATTGCCTATAGTTACGCTCGTAAGCGAGGTGCACTCCTGGAACGCAGAACTACCTATCAAAGTAACGCTGTCGGGTATAGTTACGCTTGTAAGCGAGGTGCAATATTGGAACGCAGAATTACCTATAGAAGTTACGCTATCGGGTATGGTTATGCTTGCAAGAGATTTGCAGCCGGAGAACGCCTTATCACCTATCGAAGTTACACTATCTGGTATAGTTACGCTCTTAAGCGAGGTGCAGCCGGAGAACGCCTTATCACCTATCGAAGTAACGCTATCGGGTATAGTTACGCTTGTAAGCGAGGTGCAACCGCCGAATGCGCCGCTACCTATCGAAGTAACGCTATTGGGTATTGTTACGTTTTTAAGCGAGGTGCAGCCGGAGAACGCCTTATCACCTATCGAAGTAACGCTGTCGGGTATCGTTACGCTTGTAAGCGAGGTGCAACCAAGGAATGCACGCTTGGGTATTGAAGTAATGCTATCGGGTATTGTTACGCTTGTAAGCGAGGAGCATTCAGAGAACGCGTATTCATAAATTTCATAATTCTTACCGTTATATTTATCCGGTAAAGTAAGTTCCGTTTTATTGCCCGTATAGCCGATAAGATAAACGGTTTCGCCGTCTTCATAGAAAATATAGCCGTCATCCGTCTTTTTAAGTTTGCTTTCGCCCTCTGTTGCGGTATATACGTTCAAAGCGTTATATCCTACATAACCGTTGCTTGAAGAACCCTTCGTTATGGTAAGCGAAGATAAATTATATACTTCCACTAACTTATAGCAGCCATCGAATGCAACCTCACCTATCGAAGTTACGCTATCGGGTATAGTTATGCTCGTAAGTGAGGTGCAACAATAGAACGCATAATCTCCTATCGAAGTAACGCTATCGGGTATAGTTATGCTCGTAAGTGAGGTGCAGCCGGAGAACGCATCCTCACCTATCGAAGTTACGCCGTCGGGTATCGTTACGCTTGTAAGCGAGGTGCAACCATGGAAAGCACACCAGTCTATCGAAGTTACGCTATCGGGTATTGTTACGCTTGTTAGCGAGGTGCAAGCATAGAACGCCTCATCACCTATCGAAGTTACGCTATCGGGTATTATTATGCTTGTAAGCGAGGTGCATTCGAAGAATGCCCTAGCGCCGATTTCCGTGACAGGGTATCCGTTATAGGATGACGGAATAACGATATTTACGTCGGTGGCAGTCCCCATCCCTGTTACACTATAGGACGCATTATCATCGTTAAGAGTAAGTTCAAGACCTTGGGTTTCTACTAAGGGCTTATCTTCGGAATCACCTTGATTTCCCTCGTCGGTTTCGTCTGTCTCACCTTGATTTCCCTCGTCGGTTTCGTCCTTAGTTTCACTCTGACTTTCATCGTCGGTTTCGTCCTTGGTTTCACTCTGACTTTCCTTACCGGATTCGTCTTTGTCTTTACATGCAGAAAAAGTAATGACGCTGCATATAATCATAAGCAAGCAAAGAAAAACGATAAGTGTGCGTTTTTTGATCATTTTTAATCTCCTTCTTTCTTCTCATAAAGTTTTCGTTTTGCGTTTTGATATTGAAATACGGTATTTTCGGGTTTATACCTTCATTATATTTCAACAATCAAAAAAGGCGCTAACCGAAGTTAACGCCAAAAAACGCAAACTCCGATAGTCGCCAAACTAATTTCCTTTGTAATGCAGCGCAAAAACGCGTATCGCTTATACGGATGGAATCTGCATTTTTATCAAATTCATTCGCATAAGCGCGCAGAAAAATGCAACATGCCCCTATGTATCAAGGGTGGCGCGTTCTGTACATTACATTATTTAATTAGTTTGGCGCTATTATTATATTACGTTTGTTGGAGTATGTCAAGTATTTTTTAGTAAAATGGACCAAACTGCTTGCAGTGCTGCATTTGTTTTTATTTCCTGACCTTACGTCGTTTACGAATATATGTCGTGCATAAATATCGCGCACGGCCGATTGCTTCTTGCCGGGAAAGTTTTACTCGTCGTAAAGACGGGGCTTCGGGAGTTTCCAATGGAATATTGCGGCGAGTATCCTGAGAACCACGATAAGCGACACTCCCACGACCATTGCTATGAAATCGCCGACGTATTTCCATAGAACGGCGCAGGCGATCGTGCCTATAAGAGATGCACAAGCGTAGAAATGCTTGACGAAGATAAACGGAGTATTTCCCGCAAACAGATCCCTTAATATTCCGCCGCCGACGCCCGTTATGACACCGACGAATATAAGCAGAAACAAACCGTATTCCGAAGATTGAGAATACGCGGTCTTTACGCCCATAACCGAGAATACGCCAAGTCCTATCGAGTCCGTAAAAAGAAGCAGAATTTCATAAATTTTGCGTTCGTGAACTATCAGTTTCTGAACGAACGGCAAAAAGACGATTAAGGAAGTACCGACGGCAACGAGTGCGTAAACGGGATTTACAAAAGTTGCGGGCGGAGTTATTCCGAGTATAATATCACGTATAACGCCTCCGCCGACTGCGGTCGTAAGTCCGAGAATAACCACACCGAAAATATCCATTTTCTTATGCATGGCTATCATTGCACCGGAAACCGCAAACGCAACGGTCCCGATAATTTCAAGTACGAAAAAAACAGAATCCATAAAATCCTCCCGAAAAAAAGGAATCGTATAGTTTACTCCTGCCGTAAGGCAGATTTCACCGAGTAGTGATTTTGTCCGCCACGGGTTATTTATTCCGCATACGGCGGATTTCGTTGAGAAAAGCGCTCTACGGACGCTTTTCTCCGTGAAGAGACTGCAAAAATTTGTTTTGATATAGATTTGAACCCGTATGGTTTCAGTGATATGCCTCGCTATACCCGGCGTGATATTTTTGCTTTGCAAAAGTGATATTGCTCCCGACGGTCGCAGTGATATTATATTTGTCTTCTGACGCGCGAAGCGCATATCGCTTGCGAATCAGATATCACGCACTTGTACATATCACTCCCCGCAAGGCGGGTATAATTGAAAAACGACAAAATTCGGCAGAATTTTGTCGTTTTTCTGGCCTGCCCGACAGGATTTGAACCTGCGACCTTCAGAGTCGGAGTCTGACGCGCTATCCAGCTGAGCCACGGGCAGATTAAAACGTTTTTTACCCGTGAAGCTATTGTATCACAAATCTTACATTTTGTAAATAAATATTGAAAAAATATTTGAAATTATCCTTTGTATGTGATACAATAATCAAAGAAAGAGAAAGCAGGAGGAAAAATATGCTTACGGACATCGAAATAGCGCAGAACACGGTACTCAGACCCATATCGGAAATAGCCCAAAAAATAGGACTTAAAGAGGATGAGTATGAGCCTTACGGGAGATACAAAGCCAAAATAACGGATTCTTTCCTTAAAAGAATGGAAAATAAGCCGGACGGAAAACTTATTCTCGTAACCGCAATAAACCCGACCCCCGCGGGAGAGGGCAAGACCACCACTACGGTAGGGCTCGGTATGGCGATGGAGAAAATCGGCAAAAAGTCGATAATAGCTTTAAGAGAGCCCTCGCTCGGACCCGTGTTCGGAGTAAAGGGCGGTGCCGCAGGCGGCGGATACTCGCAGGTGCTTCCCATGGAGGATATAAACCTTCATTTTACGGGCGATTTTCACGCTATTACAACCGCAAACAACCTTCTTTGCGCAGTTATAGACAACCATATCCAGCAGGGTAACGAGCTCGGTATAGATCAGAGAAGAATCCTTTTTTCGAGAGTTCTCGATATGAATGACAGAGCGCTTCGCAATATAGTCATAGGGCTTGGAGCAAAGACGGACGGAGTGCCGAGAGAAGACCACTTTATGATAACCGTTGCCAGCGAGATAATGGCTATAC
>CAMETB010000124.1 GCA_945936265.1 uncultured Clostridia bacterium | reverse complement strand
GCAAAAGGCCAGCCTGTCCTTGTCGGCACGGTATCCATAGAGAAATCCGAGGCTCTTTCAAAAAAGCTCAAAAATAACGGAATAGCGCACACAGTCTTGAATGCAAAGTATCATGAAAAAGAGGCGGAGATAGTAGCGCAGGCAGGTAAATTCGGCGCCGTAACGATTTCCACGAACATGGCGGGACGCGGAACGGATATAATGCTAGGAGGAAATGCGGAATATCTCGCAAAGAGCCGTATGAGAAAAGACGGTTACGACGAGGAAACCATAGCGCTTGCAACGGGAAGCTCACAGTCGGTAAGTGAGGAGGTTTTCGAGGCAAGGCGTGTATACCATGAACTGTACGAACAGTATAAAGCCGAGATAGAGCCGGAGGCTGAAAAAGTAAGAGAGGCAGGCGGACTTTTCATAATAGGAACGGAACGTCACGAGAGCCGCCGCATAGACAATCAGTTAAGAGGACGTTCGGGACGTCAGGGAGACCCCGGAGAATCGAGATTTTTCCTTTCGCTTGAAGACGATCTTATGCGTCTTTTCGGAAGCGAGCGCATAATGGGGCTTATCGAGCGCCTTGGACTTGACGAGGATACGCCTATCGAGGCCAAGATACTTTCGGGGCAGATAGAAAACGCACAAAAGCGCCTTGAGGACAGGAACTTTACAAGGCGTAAAACCGTCCTTTCTTATGACGATGTAATGAATCAGCAGAGGAATGTAATATACTCTCAGCGTGCCGAGGTTTTGAACGGCGACGATCTCAAATCGAAAATAGAAAATATGATAAAGTCCACCATAACCGACGCCGTTGAGGCACATACGGCAGGGGAAAAACAGCATTGGGATATAGAGGGACTCAAACAGAAATATATGGGGCTTCTTTGCACCGAGGACGATTTCAAAGACGGGGCACACGACAGACACGAAATAGAGAATATTCTTACAGAACGCGCAATGACACTCTGGAAGAGTAAGGATGAACTTTTCGGGGAGCAGGTTGCAAGAGAAGTCGAGAGGGTAATTCTTCTGCGCAATGTTGACGAGAAGTGGATGGACCACCTCGAAGCAATGGATGATTTGCGTGAGAGCATAGGGCTTCAGGCTTATGCTCAGAGGGATCCGTTAAACGAGTATAAGATAGCAGGTGCGGATCTTTTTGACGAGATGGTTCTCTCGATAAGAGACGATACGGTAAGGGGAATACTTTCGGCAATGCCCAAGGCACAGCCGATAAAGAGAGTCCAGATAGCAAAGCCCAGCGAGGAGGGATTTATGAACTTCGGTGCAGGAAAAAAGGTATCTCGCCCTGTCTCACAGTCACCGGTAAGAGTAGAAAACAAAGTGGGGAGAAACGACCTTTGCCCGTGCGGAAGCGGCAAGAAGTATAAGAAGTGCTGCGGAGCACCTCACTCTCAAAGCGGAGAATAAGATGGGGTTCGGGTTGCTTTTTATCGGATTTTTCCTTGCATACGCCGGTTCGTTTACTCCGCTTGCGGTATTTACTTACGTTCTGGGTGTTGGGATTGTCCTTTATTCACTCAAAAAACTTATATTTGAAAACAAAATGTTTCTTTGCTCGGCGGTAATTGCGTTATTGCTTGAAGTTGTAAGTATGGCTTACCTGATAATGTATGTTTTCGGCTTTGGCGGCCTCAGAGTTCTTAATGCTTTGCTGACTGTTCAGAGCATACTATCAACTATACTTGCAATATCGCTGGCATTTGCAATCTTTATTATTTCACGTAGCCTTTCGCTTACAAAAATACAGGCAAAAGCGACTGTTGATATCGCTCTTGCGTCAGTGTATCTTATTTTTGCCATTGTAACTTCCTTTGCCAAATCCGAGATAGTTTTACAGCGGACCGGACTTGTGGCATTTATATTGAAAATACTTTATATCGCACTTTCGCTCTTTATAATATTCAATTGTTACATGCGGATATGCTACGAGGGGGATGAGGATATGCAGGGCAAAAATTCCTTTGCTCCGTTTCGGTATCTTAATGATAAATTGAATAACGCAATGGAGAAAGGGAAAGACAAAAAGGGGAAGAAAAAATGAAAAAGCGATATTTTATACTTGCGGCTGTACTCCTTTTTAATCCGGTAGTAAGCATAATTGATGTTTTGCCTGATTTTTTTGCGTATCTTTTCCTTATGATAGCGATATCAAAAGCAAAATATCTTTTTGATAACATAGACGATGCGTACAGCGCTCTGAAAAAGATGCTTATAATATCCGGTTTAAAAACCGTATGCATGTTTCTTCTCCCGTTTGTTGACGAGACGATGGCGCTTGTTTTCTCATTTACATTCGGAATTGTAGAGATAATATATGCAATACCGGCATTTATAAAACTCTTTGATTCCCTTTCTTATGCTTCGTTAAGAGATGTGGGCGAGGACTCACTCGTAAAAAACAGCGATAAAGTAAAAAAACTGACCATAGCGTTTTTTATAACTAAGACAGTTCTTGCATCTTTACCCGATGCAACGGCGCTTTCGCTCAACGACATAGGGCAGATGACACTTATTGAATTTCGTCCGATGCTTTTCGTCGTATCGTCGTTTTTCTCAGCCATTTTCGGCATAGTATGGCTTGTTTTGTGGCTGAAATATTTTCTCGGATTTTTCAAAGGCAGAACTTTTTCCGATAAAATAGAGACAGAATTTTGTGAAAAAATACTGCCCAAAAAAGCGATGCTCACATCAAAAGATTTTATCGCATCCTTATTTATTATGGCAATAGGCGGATTCTTCGTTGTTGACTTTTGCCTGAATGATGTAAATATAATAAACGACGGGATATTTTCACTTGCGGTTTCAATCGCGTTCCTTTTTCTTATAAAACGCAAGAGAATCAAAACAGGACCTTTGCTTTATTCATTCTTCGGAATATCTGTTTTACATATTGTTTTCAATGCCCTTGAAACTGTATTTACAATAAAGTATTTTGATTTATACGATATAAAAAGTATGATGACAAATTCTGATGCAGAGGATATGTACATCCGTGTCGAGACATTTGCAATTCTTTCTTCCGTCGCATTTGTTTTTGCTGTCGCGCTTATACTTTTGCTTGTAAGAAAATATTCGCTAAGTACAGTAAAAGAGAATCGTGAATTTTTCTCGGAACATAACATAGATGATTTTTCAAAAGAGTATATTTTACAACTTAATAAAAAATCAATTATCACACTGATTTTAACGATTATCTGCGCAGGATTTTATATATTTTATATATTTTCAAAAATGTACTATGATTTCTTAATAGTCATAAATCCTATAACGGAAATTGTGTTTGCAATATCTTTTGCAAGTATAGCCAATTTTGTATCCGATAATGTTTACAAAAAGATAGAAAAATATTCTTAAATATAAAATTATCGACACATCAAAGCACTTTTTGTGCGATAAAGCGCAAAATCCATAAAGGAGGATTAAAAATGTCGAAAAAGGTTATAATCATCTCCTCGTCACCGAGAAAAAACGGAAATTCAGACACTCTTGCGGCAGAATTTGAAAAAGGAGCAGCTTCGGTAGGCAATATTACCGAAAAGATAAACATAAGGGAACTTGACCTTAAATTCTGTATCGGCTGCCAATACTGCCAGAGTCACGGCGTATGTGTGCAAAAGGATTCTATGAATGGGATTTACGAGAAAATAGAAAATGCCGATGTTATCGTTTTTGCAACACCTGTCTATTATTACGCCGTATCGGGTCAACTGAAAACTTTTCTTGACAGATTGAATCCGCTTTATCCGAGAAACAACAAATTCAAGGACGTATACCTTCTTGCTTCCGCGGCAGATGAGATCGAACATACGTTTGACGGAGCCGTAAAGGATATAAACGGTTGGATAGAATGTTTTGAAGGCGTACGTCTTGCAGGTACGGTCTTTGCTTACGGAGTTAACGGAGTAAAGGATATACAGGGCAGAAAAGAACTTCAGGAAGCATACGATATGGGTCGCTCGGTTTGAAAAAATGCCTTAAGGTTCAAAAATACTTATTTTTAATATCCTTAAAATACCTCTGAAATAATTTTTCAGAATTTTGAAAAAAGGTATTGACAAACGGATATCAAATGTGTAAAATATAAATCGTGACACGCAAGATGTCGCAAAA
>CAMETB010000123.1 GCA_945936265.1 uncultured Clostridia bacterium | reverse complement strand
ACGGACTTAAAGGCGGTATGACCAACTGCCAGGGCGAGATGAAGAAGGCTGTTGAGGCAGGATACTGGGAACTCTTCAGATTCAATCCCGCACTCAAGGCAGAGGGCAAAAATCCCTTCTCGCTTGACTCCAAAGAGCCGACTGCAGACTACCGTGCGTTCATCACGAGCGAAACGCGTTACAGCCGTCTTGCTCAGCAGTTCCCCGAAAGAGCCGAAGTACTCTTTGCAAAGGCAGAAAAGGCAGCAAAGGATAAGTACGCAAGACTTAAGAAACTCACCGAGTTCTACAACAACTGATAAACGTAAATTGATTATTCGATCGGTGCAGCCTTCATTCCGCTTTTGCGGAATGAAAGCACCGTTCGCTTTATCGGTGTATTTTTTGACTTTCTTACGGTGTGTTTCGTGGTAGCCCGAAAAAATATTAAAAAAGGTTAAATTTCTATGTTTTGCACAAAAAATATTTTTGCGACATTTATTTATAAATTTGCCTTAAATCAAATAAATATAAGCAGGCAATGGAATTTTTCAGGCTTTTTCCAGAAAGTTAAAAATGAGAAAAAATTCCATTAAAATTGTGCATTTTTCACAAATTATTAACCTCAAAACAGAAAACAGGCACTTGACAAGAAAATAAATACGTGATAGAATGATAGAGCATAGGAAGTTCAGTACGGATTTCCGAGAGAGATATTGAACTTCAATCGGATTTTTTTACAATTTATAAGATTCAGGAGGGTGTCTCTAAATGAAAAAATACATAGTTCCCGAAATGGAAATAGAAGAAGTATCTTCGGAAGATATCATGACAAATTCTTCAGGTAATGTGTTGGCGGGAAAAGCGACCTTTACCAGTAATGGAGAAGAATTTCAAGCATCTGCAAACATAAGCGATATAATTGCACCACAATGACGTGATGTTTCAATAAGTGTGCTTTTTAAGCCCGCAGTTTTCTGCGGGCTTTTTCTGTTTGGCGGATACTAATTACTTGTTAATATTGACATATCCTGTGAAGCGTGATAGAATATATAAGGCAAATAAAAATATAAAACGGAGGGAATTATGCTTAACATTTCGCACCTTACCAAGACCTATGGAGAAAAAAAGGCGGTTGACGACCTTTCTCTGCACATAAAACCGGGAGAGATGTACGCCTTTATAGGACACAACGGCGCGGGAAAAACCACGACAATAAAATCGTGTTGCGGACTTCTCGACTTCGATGACGGCGATATTTACATCGATGGAATATCGATAAAGGACGACCCGATAGAGTGTAAGAAAAGAATAGCCTATATCCCCGATAACCCCGATCTTTACGAATTTATGTCGGGCATAAAGTATCTCAATTTCGTCGGCGACATTTACGGCGTTAAAAAGGACGAGAGATTTGAAAAAGTAAAAAAATATGCCGATATGTTTGAGATAACAAACGACCTTGCACAACCGATATCCTCATACTCTCACGGTATGAAGCAGAAGCTGGCTATAATTTCGGCTCTCATTCACTCACCGAAACTTCTTATAATGGACGAACCGTTCGTCGGGCTCGACCCCAAGGCAGCTTTTCTTCTCAAAGAAGAAATGAAAAAGCTTTGCGAGGCGGGCGGCGCTATATTCTTCTCAACTCACGTTCTGGAGGTTGCCGAGAAGATATGCAATAAGATAGCGATAATAAAGAACGGAAAGCTTATTGTCAGCGGAGATATGGAAGAAGTAAAGGGCGACGAATCGCTTGAGAGCGTATTCCTCGAGCTGGAGGGTTGATATGTTTAAAACTCTGTTAAAATCGAGGTTTGCGGCGCTTGGCGCGTCTCTTACGCAGAGATCCAAAAAGAGAAACTCAAATGGCACAAAGGTACTTTTAATAATACTGTTCGCATTTCTGGGAGTTTACTTTGTAGCCGCATTCGGTATGATGTTTTTCGGATTTTCAGCCGTTCTGTACCCGAGGGGCGACGGATGGCAGGTTTTTGCTCTTGCGTCTCTTATAGCCTCGGCGCTTTGCATGTTCGGAAGCATATTTACCACAAAGACGCAGATATTTGAGTCGGGAGATAACGAGTTGCTCCTTTCAATGCCCATCCCCCCGAGATACATCTTTTTCAGCCGTATGGCAATTCTTCTGCTCGTAAATTACGGCCTTGAAGCGCTTGTTATGTTACCCGCAATGATAGCGTACGGTATAGCCGGCAGGTACAGCGTTTTAGGGTTCCTGTTCGCAATTCTCACATTTATACTCATTCCCATGCTTACCCTTGCGCTCTCGTCGCTTATCGGTTGGGTAATATCCATAATAGCGTCAAAGATGAGAAACAAAACGATAGTAACCACAATTCTGTTCGTTGTATTTTTCGCTTTCTATTTCTACTTCGTAATGAATATGGGCGCGTTTTTCGGAAATATGGAGGATGAAGCTTCCCTTGACTTTTCCGGTCTTAAAAATACCTATATATTCTATTGGATAGGCGATGCGATAGCAAACGCAAACGCGCTTTCGTTCCTGTTTTTTGCCCTTGCGGCAATAATACCGTCAGCTATCACGTTTTATATTCTCAACCGTAGTTTTGTAAAGATAGTAACCACCAAAAGAAGCGCTGCCAAAATAAAATATAAGGAAAGAAAAGAGAAGCAGAACTCCGTTTATGTGGCTCTTACCAAAAAGGAGATAAACCGCTTCTTTACCTCGTCTGCATATATAATGAACGCCGGTACAGGAAACATAATGATGATAATTCTCGCAGTGGTGGCATCATTCAACAGAGAATCTCTCATGATGGCAGTATCGGGGCTTTCTTCTGAACTTTCGGTTGATGTAAGCAAATATGTTCCGGTAGTCATAGCATTTTTCGGCATATTTATGTCGTCAATGAATTTCATAACCGCGCCGTCAATCTCACTTGAAAATAAAAATCTCTGGATACTTCAGTCGTCTCCCGTAAGACCTTATACAATACTGAACGCTAAAATATCTGCCGATATAATAATATGTACTCCTCTCACGGTTATTTCGATTATTATACTTTGCATAGCCCTCGGCACGCCGTTTGTGCCGTCGCTCCTCTCCATACTTGTAACGGTTTCGATGGTAGTGTTCGGCGGATATTTCGGTATGTTTATGGGACTTAAATTTCCGAAATTCGATTGGCAGAACGAAAACGTTGCCGTAAAGCAGGGCTTTGCGGTATTCGGCGCGATGTTCGGCGGTATGCTCTGGTCAATTATTCTTATAGTTGCATCGGTGTTCCTCAGCATGATATCTCCGTATCTTGCATTTGCCGCCATTATCGTTGTCAACGCCGTGATATGCTTGCTTTTCAATGCGTATTTCAAAAACGGCGCAGAGAAAGAGTTCAGACTTCTTAAGCAATAACGTTATGTAAATTTTCAATCTTTAACAGATAAACGAAAGGCAATAAATGAAAGAACTTCTTTGCCCTGCGGGCAATTTTGAAAAAATGAAGGCAGCTATACTTTTCGGCGCCGACGCCGTATATCTTGCGTCGGAGCGGTTCGGTATGCGCGCAGCTGCCGATAATTTTACAAGTGAAGAACTTTGCGAGGCGGTAAAGTACGCACACGACAGGAACGTGCGCGTCTATGTGACTGTAAACACAATGCCTCATACCTGCGAATACGACGCACTCGGAAAGTATCTTAAAGAACTTGGCAAAATCGGCGTTGACGCACTTATAATTTCGGACCTCGGCGTTTTCACTCTTGCAAGAAAAATTCTGCCCGATATGGAAATCCACATATCCACGCAGGCAAGCGTCGTGTCCGCGCAGGCGGCACTCGCCTGGCATAAGATGGGTGCAAAGCGCGTCGTTCTCGCAAGAGAATTGTCGCTTTCCGAGATAAATGAGATAAGAAAAAATACTCCAAAAAGCCTTGAGATAGAATGTTTTATCCACGGCTCTATGTGCATATCGTATAGCGGAAGGTGTCTGCTTTCCAACTATTATACGGGCAGGGACGCAAACAGAGGCTGTTGTGCTCAACCGTGCAGGTGGAACTATAAAAACGCTCATCCCATTTCCTTCGCAGAGGAAAAGCGCCCACACGATAATCTCAATCTTGAAGAATATGCCGAGGGCTCTTACGTTATGTCCTCGAAAGACATGTGCATGATAGAGCATATC
>CAMETB010000122.1 GCA_945936265.1 uncultured Clostridia bacterium | reverse complement strand
CCTTCTTATCAGTTTCATGTTCTGCCACCCTTCGCCTTTTTTCTTTATTGTATCACACTTTTTTAAGAAAAGCAATAATTAACCCCCGTCTATTCGGTGATACCGAGTAGACGGGGTTATATTATTTACAGTATGATTTTTCCCAATCGTGCAAAAACCGAAGCTGTTCTTCCGTGTGGAACCAATGCTCCCCGTTTTTCATAACCGTCAATTTACCGCCCGTTGTGGCGACAAAAGAATCAATCACTTCACGGGGCGTAAGATTATCTTTTTCTGCATACAGAATTTCTGTCGGTACGTTCCAGACGATTTTATGCTTGCGAACCCAGCAAAGATATTCCCACGACAATGTTTCGCCGAAATTTGTTGCGATTTCTCCCTTACTTTGAAGTTGTGCCTCGGTAACGTTTGCCCATTGCATCATATTTTCAATCACGTTTTCCATATCGACAATGGGAGATACAAAAAGAGCCTTGCCTATCTTCTCTCCCTGAAGCGCCAACATAGAAAGCCATGCGCCTATACTGTTTGCCCGTACGTTTATACACTTCCATTTCTCTTTCACGTAAAGATATATATTCCTTATTTCCGAAACGGCGCTCCGCGGGAGGAGTTTTTCTCCCGTTTTCTTTCTTGCACCGTGTTCCGCCAAATCAATACCTACCACCTGAAATCCGAGCGGACAGGCAATTTCGGCAAAATCGAGCGCTTCCTGCTTACTGCCGTTTTTGCCGTGTACAAAGAGATATACGTTATCCGATTTTTCACCTATCACAAGCGAGGGAATCCCGCAAATACTTGTATTTTCCGTTTTCATAGCAAATTATATTTTCTTCATAACTATTTTTATAAAGTTTAAGTATATCAGATGTCGTATTTTGAAAGAATTTCGCTCGGGGTCCTGCGCAAAAGCGATATAATCGGCACGATGCCGAAGAAAAGACACATTGCATAAAGAATTGCAAGTATTACGAGCGCAAACCAGAACGGATAGAAAAATACGGTTTTCATAAGGGTTGACATACCCATACACAAAGTGAGGAACACGCTTGAGAACAAATATCCTATAAGTACCGTAAGGGTTGTAAGAACCGTGGCTTCTACTAAAAATCTGAACACGAGATTTTTCTTTGAAACTCCTATTGCACGGTAAATTCCCACTTCTTTTATACGGTTCATAAGCGAGGAGCGCATAATAAAGTACATACATATGCTCATTATGAAAAGCATAACCGACATAACTATTATGCTTATTATGATTTCTTCCGTTTTGTCGGAGATAAGCTCGCTAAAGATATTATCGGGAGTGTAAATTTCTTTTCCGAAAGAATATTCGGGAAATTCTTTGCTTAACCACTCGGCAGTCTCTGTCGGATTATAGGAATGTATGAGCGTATATGCAGGAGCGTAATAGCCTTCAACTTCGTTAATTTCGTACTCCGTTCCCTTTTCGATGCTGTTCCGATAGTAGCCTCTGAAAGCCGACGCATCGGTTTTTCCGATCTGCTTTGAGAAATCAATGTAATCTTCACGGCTTACAAGATAAGCGCATTCGTAAAGATGATTTACGTTATACTGCTTTTGGGAGTATTTATTGTAAATGTCGGAAAGTAATTGATTAAACGAATATTTCTGCGTTGAAAGAATTTCGTTGGCTTGAGTAAGCGTAGGATACGTGCCGTTTTCCTCTTTGTAAAGAGATGCCGCATAATAAAGTTCGTTATCGCTTGTGAAGGCATATTTTACCTCTTTTATTCCCTCGATAAGATATAACGATACGTATAAGTCGCTACTATGAATGTTATATTCTCTTATAAAATCGTCGAAATATGAATAGTAATAATCGAGGTAATCAAAGAAAAATTTATCCTTGGCATCACCGACCGCATCCCAAAATTCAGTTGTACTCTCCTCAAGTGACGGATTATTCTCATTTACATATTTGCGGAAATAATCATCACTGCTAACGCTGTTTTCGGGATGATTGGCAGATAACCACGACGAATAGTCGCCGTAATAGCGGATAACGCGGCCTATTTTCATTTCTTTGCCGTGAATTTTAACCGTTTCTCCGACGACGGGAACGTTTATCTCATCGATAGAGGAATCGTAAAGGAAATAGATTGCTTCGCCCTCGGTCGTTGACATTCCGTAATCGGTTGCAAGATAATACATTGTTCCCGTATTTCTTTTTTCGTAATCTGCCATGGCAAAAGGCGTCAGATATACGGCGGGCTCGTCGGACTGTACAACCCCCGCAATATGAGTCTTTTTGCCGTTATACGTAAACGTATTGCAAGCCAGACCGACAAGGTCGGCATATTCTTTTACATATCCGAGAGGGGAATTTTTTATAAGTTTATCGGCAACGTTGGTCGTTATAAGAATATCGAGGTCCGAAAGTCCCTCTTTTTTACCTGCAATAAGAGTAAGATTTTTAGCCAGGGTATTATCCATAAATACGGCGTTTGCTGAAAATCCCTCCGAATAAGATGAGGTTGAAAACGTTTCAAAAGATGTGGGCGCAAAGGACGGGAACTGATCCGAGCATGTATATTGATAATACATTCTTACATAGTCTATGCCCGTGCCGTCTGCTCCTTCTGCCGCGTTGAGCTTTGCGGATATCTCTCCATTCGGAGTGTTTACATAAAATACATTGTGGTTATAGGAGTTTTTGGCGTTTATTATATCGCCGAAGGAGGTACCGAACATTGCGCCCATAAATACGATAACGGCGGCAAAGAGGCACATACATCCACGCAGAAGTTTATTGCCCTTTTTGCTGATTTTGAAATTCGACGTATATCCGCTTTTTATTGAGGATTTAAGAGTAAAGAGCCTGCCGAAACGCTCACCGTTTACGGGAGGCAGATCCGTCATATCTATCTTTTCGGACAAGTTGTGCCCGAGATCTTTTTGCTCGAAAACTCCCTCTTTTATTTTTATCTCGCTTGAGGCGTCTATAACCTTTACATTGGGCGTTTCCACCTGAATGTAAATTTTACCCGAATTATTTATAATGCGGAGCTTTACGGGCTCTTTGCACTTATCTCCGTAATACTCTATATCCGCTTTTTCGTCCGAGAGCTCGCTCTTTTCAAACTCGCCGAGGTAAATATCGTTTTTATCCCTTACAGAAAGACCGCCTGCCGAGGAATTGGTCCTTGTTCCGACAACCTTTCCGTCTGAGAGTTCTATGACGGTATCGCAATAATAGTCGACGAGATTTGCCTCGTGTGTGACGAGTACGACGAGGTGATCCTTTGATATTGCCTTCAAAAGATCCATAATCATAACGGTATTTGCCTCGTCAAGATTTCCCGTCGGCTCGTCTGCCAGGATTATACGGGGGTTTTTGACGATTGCACGGGCTATCGCTATTCTCTGCTGTTGACCGCCCGAGAGCGTATCGGGAGTGCGCTTTGCGTACTTATCCATACCGACGTTTGAAAGCGCCGCCATAACTCTCTTTTCAATTTCGTCTTCGTCGGACATACCGCAAAGCCGCAATGCGTCGGCTACGTTATCAAAGCAGGACTCCGATTTGTTAAGATTGTAATTCTGAAAGATATATCCGATATAGCGGTTGCGTATAACGTCGGTATTCTTCGATATGTTTTTACCGTCTATCGTGAGGCTACCGGAATCGTACTTATCAAGACCGCCTATTACGTTAAGAAGCGTCGTTTTTCCGCATCCGCTTCGACCGAAGGCGGCTACCATTCCTTTTTCGGGCAACTCTATTGTCACGTCGTTTATGACGTGAATCTCGTTTTGCTTGCCCTTGTTGAAGAATTTATTGAGTGCATTCAGTTTAATCATTCGGCAGCGCCTCCTTTCAGAGATTTTTTAACGCTTTCGCCAAACAGCTTGCGTATCTGCTTATGCGTTATTCTTGCGGTGAGAATAATCATTCCGACGAATATGACCGCATACTGCCACGGATAGAGATACACGAAGAACTTATTAAAGGTCGGCGTTGTAAATATCAGAATTGCCACCGCAATTACCGTTATAAACGCGGGTACGAGTGAAATTAACATACGTACGTACATTCCGATTCTTATGACCTTGACGGGTATTCCCATAGAGCGCATAATTGCCATATCGCTCTTGAAAGCCCAGAGAACGCGGCTTGAACAGAGGTTTATAAAGAATGCAAGGAACAAAATCGCCAAAATCCAGAGTATTCCCA
>CAMETB010000121.1 GCA_945936265.1 uncultured Clostridia bacterium | reverse complement strand
ACAGTACGTTGCACATATGCACATACACTCCGTCCGCTTTTTTGGTATCGTAAACTTCAAGTTCAGCTTTGTCGTTTCTGAGTATTCCGCTGTCGCCTACCTGTCCGCCGCCCTCGCCGTAGAACGAAGTCGAATCAAGTATAACGGAGCATTCTCCCTCGGATATTTCGTCGGGATTTTCACCGTCCTCGGAGATTATTGCAAGCACCTTGCCACAGCCGACGGTTGATTTATATCCCGTGAACACGGTATTTTTCGCACCGAACGATTTAGCCTTGTCGCTCCAGCCGCTTATATTTGCTCTTGCTGCTCTTGCACGGCTTTTTTGCTCAGCCATAAGTTCGTCAAATTCTTCATTATTTACAAAGAGACCGTTTTCTGCGGCAATCTCACGTGTGAGATCTATCGGAAATCCGAATGTGTCGTAAAGTCTGAACGCTTCTTTTCCTTCTATTACCGACAAGCCTTTTTCTTTTGATGACGCTATTATACTGTCAAGCATTGAAAGACCCTGATCTATTGTCATGTCGAAACGTTCCTCTTCAAGAGAGGCAACTTTCTTTATATAATCCTGCTTTTCTCTGAGCTCGGGGTATGCGCCGCCGCTTTCGCCTATTGCAACGTCGCACATTTCGGCAAGGAACGGGTGATTTATGCCGAGGAGTTTGCCGTGGCGGCACGCTCTTCTTATTATCCTGCGCAGAACGTAGCCTCTGCCTTCGTTTGAGGGAACAATACCGTCGGAAATCATAAATACGGCGCTTCTTGTATGGTCGGTTATAACGCGCAAGGAAATATCGTCCTTTTCGTTGTCGCCGTATTTCTTACCGGCTATTTTGCCCGCAGTGTCGAGTATTTTTCTTACTGAGTCAACTTCAAACATATTGTCAACGCCCTGCATAACGCATGCAAGACGTTCAAGCCCCATACCTGTGTCGATATTTTTCTGGATAAGTTCGGTATAATTGCCTTTTCCGTCGTTGTTGAACTGCGAGAACACATTGTTCCATATCTCCATATATCTGTCGCAATCGCAACCCGGCTTACAGTCGGGAGAACCGCAACCGTATTTCTCGCCTCTGTCAAAATATATTTCGGAGCAGGGACCGCAAGGACCGGAACCATGCTCCCAGAAGTTGTCCGATTTGCCGAGGCGAACGATATGCTCCTTCGGAACTCCTATCTTGTCCGCCCATATTGAGTAAGCCTCATCGTCCTTTTCATATACGGAGGGCCAGAGAAGATCCGACGGTATTTCAAGAACTTCGGTAAGAAATTCCCACGCCCAAGTTATAGCCTGTTCCTTGAAATAGTCTCCGAAACTGAAGTTTCCGAGCATTTCGAAAAACGTGCCATGGCGCGCGGTATGACCGACTCTTTCAAGATCGGGGGTTCGTATACATTTCTGACATGTTGTAACGCGCCTCCTCGGCGGTATTACCTCACCCGTGAAAAACTTTTTCATCGGCGCCATGCCGGAGTTTATGAGAAGAAGAGATTTGTCGTTATTCGGCACGAGAGAAAAGCTCGGCAGACGAAGGTGCCCCTTCGACTCGAAAAACGAAAGATATTTTTCTCTCAGATCGTTAAGTGATGTCCATTTCATATCGGAAAATTCCTTTCACGTCTTTATATAATGTAAAAAATCACATATATTTTAGCACTGTGCCCCATGTTTGTCAAGAAAATTAAATAAAAAGAAAACGCAAATTTTCCATTCCGGTTGTTTTGAATTAAATTTCGCATTTTGCAAAAAATATTGTAAAGAGAATTGCAAGGAGAAACTTTTATGGGGAGAAATTTTAACTTTTTAGCGTGGGAGTGTCTGTTTTTCGCGTTTTTTATTCTTGCTTTGCAAAGTTGTTCTTCAACTTTTGAAAAAGAAAAAGCAGACACTCATAAGGCTTTTTTTGAAAACACGTCGAGTGAGCGGGACGAGTATCTTATTCTTGTAAACTCCGAAAACCCGCTTGACAAGGATTACGTTCCCTACGATCTTACCGATATAAAATACACAAGAGCGGACGGCAGGGAAGTACAGAAAATGCGCAAAGCGGCATCTGTGGCGCTTGAAAGCATGATAGAAGAGATGAAACGTTTGGGAGTGTATGACGAAAATCTTACGGTGACAAGCGGATACCGCAGCTTTGAATATCAGAAATATCTTTTCGACACCTACGTAAAAAACAGAACTGACAGCGGCATGAGCTACGATGAGGCATATAAAGATGTATCAAAAACCACGGCTTTGCCGGGTTGCAGTGAGCACCAGAGCGGTCTTTGCGTCGATTTTCACAATAAAAGTTATGCAAATGTATCATTTGCGGAAACGGAGCAGTATAAGTGGATAGAGAAAAACGCACACTCCTTCGGCTTTATAGTAAGATATCCAAGTGGAAAAGAGAATATAACGGGCATATCATTTGAACCGTGGCATTTAAGATATGTAGGAGAGAAAAATGCAACAAAAATGTACGAAAATTCGCTTTGCCTCGAAGAATATCTTGCAGCGCTGTGAGTTATTTATACAGCATCGCTCTTTTGTATCGAAAAAAGACTTTTTTTCCATTTCTACTTGAATATTTTTTGCTTTTGTGCTACAATACGTTTATCCGAAAGATTTGCGGATACACAAAAGAAAAGGGGTGATTACTTTATGGGAATGATTTCTCTTTTACTGACGGTAGTTGGAATTGTCACAATGATTGTTCATTATGTAACCCACAGCATTGTTCTTGGAATTGTCACCACTGTCGCATTTATCGCTGCTTACATACTCGGAACTATGGATATGAAAAAACAGTCCAAGGGGGAAGGCATACGCACGGATATGTTCAATCCTGCCCTGCTCGGTCACGGTATGTCAGGCACTCTCTTTATCGTCGGTGCAATTATGTGCATCATAGCTTGGATAAGATAATTAAAATTATTTCAAAAAGGACTGCTTTTCGGCAGTCCTTTTTGATTATTTTGCGACAAGTGTCGCTTTTTTGTTTATTTTTCCGCCTTGAAGGTGTACGTTTTGGCGGGGTCTATCGTTATGAAATCAACGCCCGTCTGCGCATATTCGCCGTCTATGTAGAGCGCCCAATATGAGCCGTCTATATCATAATCCTGTGTTATGCCATTTACCTTTTTTACATAGAGACCGTATTGACTGTCCTCACCCTCGATGAGATTTACGTCCTTTAACGCCTCGGAAAGCGTGGTTTTGTCCGTGTTTATCTTAAACGTGATTTTTGTGCCGTCTATATGCTCGCAAACGAACGTAAACTGTACCTTGCCCTCGCCGAGCGTCGTATCTTCGGTGTAAAGCATTTTTTCTTCGCCGCTTTGCGCTTTATCCTTACAGGATATAAGAGTCATGCAGGACATAATCACTACAAGAACTATAACCGATACTGATTTTAAAATTTGCTTCATTTTTGCTCCTTTATAATTTTTATTTCTGAAGGAAGCCTTGCAATTCTTCCATAAATGTTTCAACATCCTTGAATTCTCTGTAAACGGAAGCAAAGCGCACATATGCGACGGCATCAGTCTTTTTAAGCTCCTCCATAACCATCTCGCCGAGCTCCTTTGAGGTTACTTCCAATTTAAGCGAGTTCTGAAGATCCGCCTCGACCTTTTTTGCTATCTGTTGCGCGTCAACGGGGCGCTTCTGGCAAGCCTTCAATATTCCGACAAGAAGCTTGTTTCTGTCAAAATACTCGCGCGAGCCGTCTTTTTTAACGACTACCGGCTGAAAAGTTTCAATTACCTCGTAGGTCGTAAATCTCGCCTGACAGCCGAGGCACTCACGCCTTCTTCTTATGCTCGAGTTTTCCTCGACGGGACGGGAATCTATAACCTTGCTCTCGGGGTGACCGCAATAGGGACATTTCATAAATTTATCGCCTTTCGTAAAGGATAGACGGCAAGCCGCCTTCAAATCATTGTTATTTTATCACATATGACTTTTTTTGTCAAGAAAAAATATAATATGATTTAAGGGGGGATAGGCGGATTTAGGCGAGATGCGTTGGTTTCGCTATATCGTAGGGCGGGGGCTTGCTCCCGCCGTTTTGTTAGGTGCTATTTTTACACAGACGGACCGTCGGGGACGCCGGTCCCTACAAGTACGTCGAGGGGCGAAAACGGCGCAAGAAAAAGTCATAAAATGAAGAAATTCGTTAGAATTTCAACCTTATTATTTTTCTC
>CAMETB010000120.1 GCA_945936265.1 uncultured Clostridia bacterium | reverse complement strand
TCCATTTTGGAGATTATGTTGGTATCAAGCGGGATAAGTTGAAGTATGGCCGTCAAGAAGCTCGGGTGAGATGATAGGTGGTATTCCTTTTAATATTTTTATGTTTTCCTTATTAAAAATTATCTTTTGCATAGGTTACGGGTATTACGTCGGCGGCTCCGTTTTCATAAAGCAGTTTTGCGCAGGCGTAAAGCGTTGCTCCCGTTGTCATAACGTCGTCAACGAGGAAAAACTTCTTCCCCGAAACGTATTGAGCGTTTATGATTTTATAAGATTTTTGTGCGTTTTTAAGTCTTTCTCTTTTGTCAAGATCCTTCTGGTCGTCTTTTCCTGAGTTTGCAAAGAGCCTTACCGATTTTATGCCGAGTTTTGCCGAAAGAGCGTTTGCAAGGCGTTTTACGTGATCAAAGCCGTATTTTGAAATTCCGCTCCTTTTCCTTGACGGATACGTAATTTCATACTCCGAGGGATCTATGTTGTGAAGATTGCAGATATAAAGCAGTCTTTTCTTTATCTCCCCGGCGCAAAAATCAATGGAATCACGGTAGCCCTGACGCTTTATGGTATAGACAATATTGTTCATCTGATTTTTCGACGAAGAATCGTAAAACACGGACCAGACCGCAACGCCGTGGCTTATTGATTTTACTTTATCGGGCAGGCACATACAGTATTCTCTGTCGTATGAGCATCTTTTGCACTTTATATTTACCTGATTTTCCCACAGTTCCGAGCATTTTTCGCAAAACGGCTCTTTTTCATCGTAAGAAATAAGCTCACCGCAGATTATACACTTTCTCGTTATAAAGGTCCTCTTAATTATTTCGGATAGTTTCATTTTCCTGCCTCAAAAAAGTTTCAAGTCCCGTATTTCTGCGTATTTGCTCATTATTGTCTATCATTCTGTAAAATATCTCTTTTTTGCCGATGACTATAACCATATTTTCCGCCCTTGTAATAGCGGTATAGAGCAAATTTCTTGTGAGTAACAGAGGTGCGTACTGTGAGAGAGGGATGAGAAATATCGGCTATGCTCTGCCCTGACTTTGATGTACCGGGATCGCAGATCCGTGTTCAAGTTCTTCAAGCATAGACATCTCGTAACGCACTTTTTTCTCGTCAAAGTTGACTAAAATGCCCTCGTCCGAATCTGCCTCCTCAATCACGCCTATTTCGCCGTTGAAAATGCCTGTTCCGTCCTCGCCGTAACGCTCCCACTCGATATCGTAATCGTTGCGTATCTGCATGATCTTACCCCCCGTGCGGAATATACGCCCGGAAGGAGTTGTTATCTCGCTTTTTTCAGGTGATGGAGGGTTCAGGGTTTTCTGAAAGAAAGAGTTGAGATTCACCGTTCCGCAAACGCCTTTTTTGGAAGGGGTTATTATCTGAATACCGTCAAATACCGTCTTTGAAAACTTTTTAGGTATTCTCCTTGCACAAAGTTCTACAATATACGAAGGTATATCGTCCTCGTCCTTTGAAACGAAGAAGAAATCGTCGCTTTTTTCTTTAAGATCGGGGTACTTGCCGTTGTTTATAAGGTGCGCATTTACGACGATCCCGCTGTTTTCGGACTGGCGGAATATCTCGTTAAGAAAAGTTACGCAAAAGCACTCCGAGTTTATAACGTCTTTTAAGACGTTGCCCTCTCCGACAGAGGGGAGCTGATTTACGTCGCCTATCAAAATAAGCCTTGCACCCGGTTTTATGGCACGCAAAAAGGAATCCATAAGCGGTACGTCAATCATTGACGCCTCGTCAACTATAATTACGTCCTCTCTTAAAAGATTGTTCTCGTTGCGCATAAAGACGGCTTCGTCTTTTCCGTCCTGCGATGAGGTCATCTCGAGCAGACGGTGTATCGTCTTTGCATCAGATGAGGTAGCCTCGCTCATTCTTTTTGAGGCTCTGCCCGTCGGAGCGCAAAGCGCATATCTCAATCCAATCTTTTCAAATATGCGTATAAGCGCTTTTATAACAGTTGTTTTGCCCGTTCCCGGTCCTCCGGTAATTACGGACACACCGTATAAAAGAGAAGCTTCTATCGCCTTTCTCTGCATTTTTGCGTACTGTATACCACACTCCGCTTCTATTGTTTCTACCAATGAATAAACATTTTCTACACCTGCGGAGATTGCCTTGTTTTCAAGAACGAGAAGTTTTCTTGCGATATACTTTTCCGCGTCATAGGAGGTCTTTTTATATACCTTTACCTCGTTATCCCCGTTTACAAAGCAGATTCCGTCCGCACCATTCATTGAAGAGAGAGTTTCTTTTACTTTATTTTCGTCCACACCTATAAGAGAGGCGGCGGCGGAGCAAAGTTTATCCGCTTTTACGTACGTATGCCCGTCACGCGAGGAAAATATGCTAAGAGAATACTGTATTGCGCACTTTATGCGTTCATAACTTTCGGGTTCTACGCCGATGGTTTTTGCCATTTCATCGGCGCGCTTGAAGGATATACCGTAAAAATCGGAGCAAAGACGGTAAGGGTTTTCTCTTATCATATTAAGAGCGTTTCTTCCCCACTTTTTGTATATGCGCATAACCGTTGCCACAGGAATAGTGTCCTTGCAGAAATCGAGAATTTCACGCACTCCCGCTTTTTCCTTGAAGTCCTCGCTCATCTCAAACGCTTTTTTTCTTGAAATTCCTCTTATCTGCGCAAGCCATTCGGGGTGGTCGGATATTACGTTAAAACTCTCGTCGCCGTACTGCTCCACTATTTTTTCGGCTATTTTCGGTCCTATGCCCTTTATCGCCCCCGAGGAGAGATATTTAAGCATTTCGTCCTTGCCCTTGGGGATAAGTTTTTCGTATTTTTCTACCTTTAACTGTCTGCCGTAAACCGAATGAGTTACATAATTTCCGTACACCTTTACTCTGTCCCCTGCGGTAAGATACGGCATTATTCCGACGGCGGTTATAAGTTCTCCGTTGTCCGCTTCTATATCGCAGACGCAGTATCCGCTGTCACTGCTCTGAAATATAACCGAATCAACACTGCCACTCACCTCTGTCATATCGGACACGGAAAACACCCCCTTTTCTTTATCATATTGATTTTATCACATAAAGCAGTTTTATTCAAGTATAAAATGCGCCTCGGTCAAAATCGAGGCGCATTTTTTATTTCAGAAGTTCGTTTCTCATTTTGTCGGCAAGGTCGGTCTTTTCCCAGAGGAACTCCGGCTCCTCTCTGCCGACGTGGCCGTAAGCGGCGGTCTTTTTGTAGATCGGGCGGCGCAAATCGAATTTGTTTATTATTGCGCCCGGTCTTAAATCGACGTTGTTATTTACAAACTCCGCTATTTTATCGTCGCTTACCTTGCCCGTGCCAAAAGTATCTATCATAACGGAAACAGGTCTTGCAACGCCTATTGCGTACGCTATCTGAACCTCGCATTTATCGGCAAGGCCTGCGGCTACTACATTTTTGGCAATATATCTTGCAGCATACGATGCGCTCCTGTCCACTTTTGTGGGGTCTTTACCCGAAAATGCTCCGCCGCCGTGACGTGCGTATCCACCGTATGTATCAACTATTATCTTTCTGCCCGTAAGTCCCGTATCGGCGCACGGTCCGCCAAGCACAAAGCGCCCCGTCGGGTTTACGTATATCTTTGTATCACCATCCATCATTTCCATAGGTATTACAGGCAAAATAACGTTTTCTATAATATCGTGTCTTATGGTTTCAAGTTCAACGTAAGGGCTGTGCTGTGAGGAGATAACTATGGTATCTATTCTTACGGGTTTTCCGTCGTCGTACTCCACGGTAACCTGCGTTTTTCCATCCGGACGCAAATATGGCATGATACCGTCTTTTCTTACGTCGGTAAGTCTTTTTGCAAGCTTGTGAGCAAGAGAAATAGGAAGCGGCATAAGTTCCTTCGTTTCATTGCAGGCAAAACCGAACATAAGCCCCTGGTCGCCCGCTCCGTTTTCGTCACCGTCTTCTCCGCTTTTTGCCTCGGCGGATTTATCAACGCCCATTGCGATATCGGGCGACTGCTCGTGTATCGAGGTGACTACTGCGCACGTGTCGGCATCAAAGCCGTACTTCGCTCTGTCGTAACCTATATCGCGAACGGTCTTTCTTACTATTCCGGGAATATCAACGTAAGCGTTTGTCGTTATCTCGCCCATTACGTTTACTATGCCCGTTGTACAAAAGGTTTCGCAGGCAACTCTCGAATATGGGTCCTGTTCA
>CAMETB010000119.1 GCA_945936265.1 uncultured Clostridia bacterium | reverse complement strand
CTTGCAAACTGTGCGGTTATGCTTGCCACCGCTCCGAAATCAAACACCGCTTATCAGGCGATAAACTCGGCTATCGAGGATATACACGGCGGTCTTGGGCAAAGTGTACCGGAGCACCTTAAGTCCCCGCTTTTCAAGGGATACAAATATTCGCATGACTATCCGAACGACTACGTTGAACAGCAGTATCTCCCAAACGATATAAAAGATAAAAAATACTACTCATACGGTGAGAACAAAAATGAGCAAGCGGCAAAAGCCTATTGGAGCAACATAAAGAAAAAGCAGTGATTACCATTGCTTTTTCTATTTCAGAATATAAATGTACTCATGTTCATATTAATATATGCTCATACATTATATCTTGTTACAATTGCAAGAAAAAAGGTTGTTGCAGAGTTGCAACAACCTTTTGCTTATGCTGAATTATCTGAGGCGTGATACAAGATCGAGCATATCAAGTTCGGTCTGGAACTTTGCTATGTCTGTGTTCTCGTCTATTATGACAAGTTCCGTATCGGTGAGTTTTGCAAACATTCTTATATCGTCAACCGTGAGCGCCGTAGAAACTATCGTATGATGTGCTCCTCCTGCGTATATCCAGGCAGCCGCGCCTGTTGCGTGATCGGGCTTTAACTTCCACATTATTCTTGCAACGGGAAGTTTGGGCATAGGCTCAGGTTGCTTTACAAGTTCTATCTTTGCACAGATTATTCTGAATCTGTTCCCGAGGTCTATCATACAAACGGCAACGCCGTCGCCTGCCACACCGTCAAACACAAGCCTTGCAGGATCTGATTTACCGCCTATTCCGAGAGGATGTACCTCTATTTTAGGCTGAGTTGAAGCAAAATCGGGAGAAACCTCAAGCATGTGCGAACCGAGCACTACCTCCTCACCCTTTGTAAAGTCGTAAGTATAGTCCTCCATGAATCCCGTCGAGCCATCCCTGCCCTTTGCCATCTCGGCAAGTATTGCGCCAAGTGCAGCTATCTTGTAATCCCCCTCTGCGCCAAAGCCAATGCGCTTTGCCATCATTCTCTGTACGGCAAGCCCGGGAAGTTGTTTAAGTCCGTGAAGATCCTGGAATGTATCGGTAAAGGCATTGAATTTTCCGTCGCTCAAAAATTTATCGAGCGCTATTTCATACTTTGCCTGTTCTCTTACCGCATCAATGTTGTCCGTGTTCATTATGTACTCTTTGCGGTATTCGTCCATCTTTGAGTCAACTTCGCTCTCGGTTACCTTGTTTACAAGATCCACAAGATCTCCGATACCATAGTAGTTTACGTTCCAGCCGTATTTTATTCTGCTCTCAACTCTGTCACCGTCGGTTACGGAAACCTCTCTCATATTACTGCCGAACATTGCAACGTTTAAATTCTTTGAAAGGTCTATTGCTCTTGCGACATCGATAAATCTCTTTATTTTCTCTATCGTTTCAGCATGACGGTAATATCCGACAATAACCTCTCTCTTTATGCCGAGGCGTGTGCACATAAAGCCGTACTCCCTGCCGCCATGCGCCGTCTGGTTGAGGTTCATAAAGTCCATATCTATTGTGTCATAGGGCAACTTTTCATTTGCCTGAGTGTGAAGATGAAGGAGCGGCTTTGTAAGAAGCTGAAGTCCCTTTGTCCACATTTTTGCGGGGCTGAAAGTGTGCATCCAGGTAATTACCGCTATGCAGTCCTTATCGTTTGAGGCTTTGAGACAAGCATCAACGCAGCTCGCATCGTCCCTTACCGTTGCACAGTAAGATATTTCAACTCCGTCTATCTTTTCGTCAAGATATCTGCAGATTTCGCGGCTGTCTTTGGCTACCTGTTTAAGTACCTCCTCGCCATAGAGGTCCTGGCTTCCCGTGATAAAATATACTTTTTTCATTACGATATCTCCTATAATAAATTATTTTTCACAAAGTTTATCTTCAAGTGCGGTTATCATATCGACTCTCGTTTTATGCCTGCCGCCCTCAAATCCGGTATTAAGAAAAATGTCCGCAATATCGCACGCAAGACCTGCCCCTATAACTCTTGCGCCCATGCAAAGAACATTTGCATCGTTGTGCATTCTTGTAAATCTTGCGCTGAAGGTGTCCGAGCAACAAGCCGCCCGTATTCCCCTGCATTTATTTGCCGCTATACTCATTCCGATACCCGTTCCGCAAATGAGAATGCCGAGGTCGTGCTTACCCTCGCGTATCGATGCGCAAACTTTCTCAGCATAATCGGGATAGTTACAACTCTTGCTTTCGTAAGTGCCGTAATCGACATACTCAACACCCGTTTCGTCAAAATGCTTAATAAGTTCGGCTTTGAGTTCAAGTGCGGCGTGGTCACACGCTATTCCAATGGGTTTTTTCATAATCTTTTCCTCTGTTTCAGACATCTTTATTTCAAAGCCGAATCATTTTGCGGCTTCGTTTTTCATTTTTTCTTCTCTTTCGCGCTCTGCCTGCGGTTTTCTTATATAATTGATTTCAAGTTCCGTGTCCTTTGTGTACTCACCCGCCATTATCTTACGGTAAGCAATTTTGCCGACACTGTATGCGTTTTGGTAAATAAGCAGTTCCGGAGTCGGCATAAAACCATAAATATCTTTTTCAAGGCAAAGTTCGTACCCGTCCCCGACAAAAAAAACTTTTTTGTTCTCTCTTTTTGCTCTTTCCTCGGCTATCGGGATAAGTTCATCAAGTTCCATACACGATGACGGAATTATTTTTTCTCCGCCGTCAAAAAGTCCACAGTAAACCTGCCCACGCCTTGCGTTCATAACGGGACATACAACACCGGAAAAGCCCGAAAGGTTTTCGTAAAGCGCGTCTATTGTGTCGACGCCTATGCACTTTTTACCCGTCCCGAATGCAAGCCCTTTTACCGTTGCAACGCCTATTCTTACGCCCGTAAAAGAGCCGGGCCCTATGGAAACGGCAAAAGCGTCTATTGACGATACATCAAGAGAAAGCGATGAAAGAAGCGATTTTATCATGGGAAGGAGAGTTTCACTGTGCGTGTTTTCCGTATTGACGGTATAAATGCCGAGCAGTTTTTCATCTTCGAGCACCGCCGCAGTCGCCGTCTTTGCCGTGGTGTCAAGCGCAAGTATTTTCATTTTAAAACTCTCCTCCTTTCAATTCATTCCAAAAGGTAAACTCAATCTTTTTCTATGACTATACTTCTGTCGGATTCGGACACTCCCTTGGAGATTTTGACTTTATAAGCGTCCTTCGGTATTGCCCAAGGAGTATTTTCGCTCCATTCCGCAACGCAAATGCCCTTGCTCAGATAGTCGTAAAAGCCCGTCGAGTAAAGTTCATCGTCATCTGAAATTCTATAAAGGTCAAAGTGGAAAAGCGACACTCCCTCACCCTTATACTCGTTTACTATTGTATAGGTGGGGCTTTTTACTCTTGCGCCGGGGGTGATTACCGAGGCAAGCCCGCGTACAAATGCGGTCTTACCAGCGCCGAGATCACCGTACATTGCGATAAAAGCGTTTTTCTCACCTTTTATCATATCTGCAAAATCGGCGGCGATTTTTTCAGTTTGTTCGGGGGAGTGTGTGTGAAATTCATATTTCATATCAGAACAGTCCAGTTATTTTGCCGTTTTCGTCAACGTCTATACGGAGTGCGGCGGGAGATTTCGGAAGACCCGGCATTGTCATTATGGCACCCGTAAGGACAACTATAAATCCGGCACCCGCAGATACCTTTACCTCTCTTACCGTAAGGGTAAAGCCCTTCGGTCTTCCGAGCTTTGTCGGATCATCGGAGAGAGAGTACTGCGTTTTTGCCATACAAACGGGGAATTTTGAATATTCGGGATTTATCTTCTCAAGTTCCGCTATCGCTCTGAGTGCGGCGGCATCGAATTTTACATCGCCCGCGCCGTATATCTCTTTTGCCACGGTTTCTATCTTTTCCTTTATACCCATCTCGTCGGGATAAAGGACGTGGAAATCGCTCTTTTTCTCGCAGGCTTCAACCACTCTTTTTGCAAGGTCAACTCCGCCCTCGGAGCCTTTTGCAAATACCTCGGAAAGTGCAAAGTCCGCACCCTTTGCCTTGCATATTTCTTCAAGGGTCGCAAGTTCTCTGTCCGTATCGGAAGCAAATCGGTTTATCGCAACTACTACGGGAACGCCGTATTTCTGAATGTTTTCTATATGAGCCTCAAGGTTTACAGAGCCTTTTTTGAGAGCATCGATATTTTCCGCCGTGAGTTCCGTCTTTGCAACGCCGCCGTTGTATTTAAGCGCACGCACAGTCGCGACAAGCACT
>CAMETB010000118.1 GCA_945936265.1 uncultured Clostridia bacterium | reverse complement strand
GGAGGTGGTGCGTAAGTTCCCCGAGGTCAAAGGAATTTTTCACAGCTTCAGCGGAAGTGCCGAGATGGCAAGGGAGCTTTGCAAAATGGGCTGGTATGTTTCCTTTTCGGGAACGGTGACTTTCAAAAACGCGTCAAAGCCGAAAGAGGCGTGCGTGGCGGTTGACGAGGACAAACTCCTTATAGAAACCGACTCTCCGTATCTGCCTCCCGTGCCACACAGGGGAGAGATGAATATCCCCTCATATGTGGAGTTTACCGCCCGTGAAATAGCAATCCTTCGTGGAATATCTTTTGACGAAATAGCAAGGATAACAAGCGAAAATGCAAAAAGGGTATTCGGAATAAAAGAATAAAGCGCTTCCGTAATATTGCAAAGTTCAAAATCATATAATTACACGGGGTGATTATATGAGTGAGAAAAAGCCGTTTTTGTATACTTTGTGCTTTGCCGCGGCGTCGCTTGCCGCAATATTTATAATTCTTTCTCTGGCGTTTTCGTTCAAGGGCTATATTGAGAAAAGGAAAAACTCCTCTTCCCTTCCCGCTTCGACAAATTCCGCGCGCATGACAATAGTTATAGACGCAGGCCACGGCGGAGAGGATGGCGGAGCCGTAGCAGATGACGGGACGCTTGAAAAGGACCTTAATCTTCAGATTTCAAAGTTGCTTTGTGCGCTTTACGAGTTAAACGGAGTGCCCGTCAGAATGACGAGAGAAACCGACACGATGCTTTACGACCACTACGGAGATCTTGAAGACTACAAGGGGCAGAAAAAACTTTACGACCTAAAAAGCAGAATAAAGATAACGGAAGAATACGAAAATCCCGTCTATATCGGGATACATATGAACAAATTTCCGCAAAAGAAATACAGCGGGCTGACGGTTTATTATTCAAAGAACAATCAGGACAGTTATCTGCTTGCCGCCTCGGTGCACGATTTTAACAAAATGTATCTGCAACCCGGCAACAAGCGTGAGATAAAATGCGCCGATTCGTCAATTTTTATACTTGACAACATAAAGTGCCCGTCCGTTCTTGTCGAGTGCGGTTTTGTGTCAAACGACGAGGAACTCGCTCTCCTTAAAGATGAAAAATATCAGTGCAAGTTGGCGCTTGTGCTGTTTTCCTCCTCTATGGCTTTTTACTCTTAACCGAAAGTGAAGGATGTTAAAATGAAAGAAAAAACGGTTTTCGTCTGCTCGGAATGTGATTATCAAAGTCCGAAGTGGCTCGGCAGATGCCCGTCATGCGGGAAATGGAACACATTTGAAGAAGAAACTTATACTCCCGCGCCGAAGTCGTCCAAAAATCCGAGGGCTTCGGCTCTTAGTGACGGCTCGTCCCCCGTTTTGTTCGACGAGATGGAAGTGCCCGAATATATACGCTCCTCAACGGGAATAAAGGAACTTGACAGGGTGCTCGGCAACGGTATAGTGTCGGGTTCCGTAATATTGCTCGCGGGTGAACCCGGTATCGGAAAATCGACGCTGCTTATGCAGATATGCTCGAAAATTCCCTCAAAAATACTTTACGTATCGGGAGAGGAATCAAAGGGGCAGTTAAAACTCCGCGGAGAGAGGCTCGGCATAAACGGTGCCAACACCTATTTTCTTACGGAAACGGACGTCGATATAATACTCGAGCACACGGACAAGTTAATGCCCGACGTTATGATAATAGACTCAATACAGACGATGTTTGACAGAAATTCTACGTCGATACCCGGCAGTATAAATCAGATAAAGGAATGCTCGGTAAAGTTCATATCAAAGGCAAAGAGCAAGGGGATATCAATAATTCTTGTTGGTCACGTAAACAAGGAAGGAATTATAGCGGGGCCGAAAATTCTTGAGCATATGGTTGACGCCGTACTTTATTTCGAGGGTGAACGTATGCAGTCATACCGGATAATAAGGGCAATTAAAAACCGCTTCGGCTCGACAAATGAAATCGGAGTTTTTGAGATGACGGACAAGGGGCTTATTGAAGTTCCAAACCCGTCGGAGATGCTCCTTTCGGGCCGCCCCGTCGGAGTTTCGGGCAGCTGTGCCGCCTGCGTAATGGAGGGGACGCGCCCGATAATTGCGGAAATACAATCACTTGTCACCCCTACGACTTTCCCTGCGCCGAGGAGAACCTCTAACGGTTTTGATTACAACAGGCTCTGCCTTTTGCTTGCCGTACTTGAAAAGAGGCTCGGGCTTAAATTTTCGTCATGCGATATATATATAAACGTGGTCGGGGGCTTGCATCTTGACGAGCCGGCAATAGATCTTGCGGCGTCGCTCGCCCTTATATCGAGTATCCGCGATATACCCGTGCCGCAAAACGTTTTAGCAATGGGCGAGGTCGGTCTTGCCGGAGAGTGCCGCTCGATTTCCGATATACAGAAGAGAATAAACGAATCGTGGCGCCTCGGCTTCGATACGATAGCCCTGCCCGACAAAAACGTCAACGAAAACGTAAAAATCCCCGACGGAGTATCGGTTATTCCGATAAAAAGCGTCTATGACGCTCTCTCGCTTTTCAAAAATAAAAATAAATAAAAAAAGCAAAAGCGGAGGGTAACCTCCGTTTTTTATGTCTGTTTCGGGCAATAATACATATAATGTTAGAGCAATGAAAAATTAAAGGAGGCATTATATGTGTTCTATATGTGGAACGGTTGATTTTATAAATCCGTCACTTGATGAAAAGACCGTTTCTCGGATGAATCTGTCGATGAAGCACAGGGGTCCCGACGAGAGTGATTTATTCTCGGACAAAAACGTCTGCTTCGGGCATAACAGGTTAAGCGTTATGGACGTGGAAAACGGTCACCAGCCGATGTCCGTTATCTACGGAAACAAAAAATACACGATAGTTTATAACGGCGAGATATACAACTGCGAGGAGATAAAAAAGGAGCTTAAAAAGAAAAAAATTTATCTCAAAACCAACTGCGACACGGAAATAGTTCTTTATTCCTACATTCTGTACGGCGAGAGCTGGCCCGAGAGGTTAAACGGACTATTCGCATTTTGCGTTTACGACGGAGAAAAGAGTTTTGCGGCAAGGGACAGATTCGGCGTTAAGCCGTTTTACTATTCCTTACGGGGTACGGAATTTATTTTCGCATCGGAAATAAAGGCGATGTTAAAACACCCGAAGATAAAACCCGATATTGATAAATACGGTCTTTGGGAAGTTCTTTATTTAAGTCCCGATTTCATATCGGGAAAGAGCGTTTTTTGCGATATTTCGGAATTATCCCCTGCCGAGTGTCTGATTTTCGACAAAAACGGACTTAAAAAGCGCAAGTATTGGCAGGTCGAGGCAAAGCCGTACCTTCGTGACAGAGATTACGCCGTCGAGGTAACGAGAGAGCTTATGAAGGACGCGGTTACAAGACAGCTTTCCTCCGACGTGCCGCTTTGCGTTTTACTCTCGGGCGGTCTTGACTCAAGTGTGGTAACCGCAATAGCAAGCAAATATTACAAAGAAAACTCCCGTGTGCTCGATACATATTCTTTTGAATATGAGGGCAACAAGGAGAGTTTTAAGAAAAGTCTGTTTCAGCCCGAAACCGACGACGATTTTGCAACTTATCTTGCAGATTATTTAGGGACGAATCACACGGTGCTAACCGCCCCTACAAGGGACGTGGCGTCCGATCTTTACGAGGCAACTTATGCAAGGGATCTGCCGGGGCAGGCGGATATAGACTCCTCGCTCCTTTATTTTTGCCGTGAGATAAAGAAAAAACACACGGTAGGGTTAAGCGGCGAGTGCTCTGACGAAATATTCGGCGGTTATCCGTGGTTTTACCGCCCCGAGATGCTATATTCCGATTTCTTCCCGTGGATACACTCGCCAAGGCTTCGCCCATCCTTATTTAGGGACGGAGTATCAAACTCGGGCGAAGGATACGATTATATCCGTTCAATTTACAAAAAGACTCTTTCGGAGTGCCCGACGCTGAAAGAGGATTCCGACACGATGAAAACGTCACGTATAGCCTCGTATCTGTCCGTCAATTATTTTATGACATCGCTCCTCCAGAGAAAAGACAGAATGAGTATGGCAAGCGGAGTGGAGATAAGAGTTCCCTTTGCGGACCACAGAATATACGAGTTCGTTTACAACGTGCCGTGGGAGATAAAATTTGAAAACAACGTGGAAAAGGCGCTTTTAAGAAACAGTATGGAAGGAATGTTGCCCGACAAAATTCTATGGAGAAAAAAGAGCCCGTATCCGAAAACGCACAACCCCGAATATCTTAAAGAGGTTGTCGGTATGC
>CAMETB010000117.1 GCA_945936265.1 uncultured Clostridia bacterium | reverse complement strand
GTCTCCCGCCGCGCAGGCAAAAAGGAATCTGCAACGAAAATCCGCGCAAGACTCACTTCTCGGTGAGTATCAGCAGGCAAAAACAAAGCAGGGAAACATGCGTTCGAAGGCGATAGGAGAAGTGCAGAAAAAACAAAGAAGAAACTTCCTTGATTATATCGGAAGGCTTCCAAAGGAAGAACAAAGAAAAATCGTCAATTCTTATTCAAAAAGTCAAAGATATAAGCTTATGAATGAGATTGACAAAGGGGGTAAATAATGGCGGGAATATACAACGCTTCGGCGAACGGAAACGATCCTAAACCGGGGAAAACGAATAACGCCCGATTGCCTGATTTGAGTTTGTTTATCTCTGCTGGGATTGACCCTAAAACGGGACTGCCGATTAAAGCTTCAACCGGTGATCCGAGAGGGTTTAAGGCGGAAAATAAAAAGCTGCTTCGTATTATGGACGAACAGCAGGCGGTGAATTCATTCGAATGGTTTAATCTTCCGAACGGTTTAAGCGGAAATCTTATCGAGAGAATTCTCTATTATAAGGGGCAGGGAATGTTTTTCTACTTCCCCGAAATGGATCAATTTTATTTTCTCCCTTATGCGCTTGACGGCGGTATCGATATTTACGGCAGGTTTGAGCGAGTTACACCACTCCCGTTTAACGGCGGAAGTAAAGCCGACAAGCCGTGGATAAAAGACTTCAACCGAAAATGTGTATACGACATACAGATTGACGAAGAATTCGATATTAAGAAAATCGAAGACAGCTGCGTTCTTTTGTCGGACTACACAAAGCAAATCTCGCAGACAAACATTTCCCGGCAGATATTAAACGATCCGCTTATCGATTTGGAAGCAGATCTACTTCCTTTCGCAAGAACCGCCCTATTAAATAGTACGGGCGTTATGGGTATGAGAGTTGGGAGCGAGGACGAATATTCGAACGTTGCGGCGGCTTCGAGATCTATAAACAGAGCGGCGTTGGAAGGAGAAAAGTACGTTCCCGTTGTTGGTACGCTTGACTTCCAAGACCTTACCGCAAGCGGTTCCGCGAACAATATCGACCAATTCCTTATGGCTATGCAGTCGATAGACAACTACCGCCTTTCCTTACACGGGTTGGATAGCGGAGGAATTTTTCAGAAGCAAGCACACATGCTCGAAAGCGAAAACTCCATGAACGCCGCGAAAGCTTCGCTTGTTATGCAGGATAAGCTCAATCAAAGGCAGGAATTCTGCGACATAGCAAACAGTATTTTCGGGCTTGATATGTGGGTAGAAGTTGCGCAACCCGCGTCGGGAGTTGATGCCGACCTTGACGGCGAAATGTACGAGAACGACCCGCAATCGGTAAGTTATGACGGAGGAAACGAAAATGGAAGCAATGAGTAAAGCCTATTTCGGAAGCAATTACGGACCGATCACGGGTTCGCACCGCATGCCGAAATTTTCCGACGTATGGGGAAGCGTGGAAGACTTTATGAAAGACATAAACGCGCAGCCGATAATCACGCCGTCGGACTACAAAGAAGGAGACCTTGAAAGGATATTCTACTTATTGTATGCCAAATACGGGAACAGCACAATCGCCGCAAACGACGTCAACCGTTTCAAATTCGGCGTATACACGATTATTTATTCGTCTGCTATGCCTTGGCTCAAAAAAATGGAAGTACAAAAACGCCTGTATTCCATGCAGGAATCGGAAATGCTTAAAGGGAGCAGGCAGGTATATAACACAGCGCAGAATCCCTCCGTAGAGCCGGGAACAAGCACGGAAGACGAACTTCCGTATATTGACGGGCAGAACGTTTCAATCAATAAGCGTGGCATTTTGGAAGGGTACGGGGTTTTAATGTCGCTTTTGCGGCTTGACGTAACCGCGGACTTTCTGAACAAATTCAAACCGCTTTTCTTAACGGTGGTATATCCGGAAGACGAACTCACGTATATGCAAGGAGATTTTTGAAATGTTACAGACTATTAAAGAATATATCGTTTTGTACGCGCCGACGGTTTTCATGGCGATTTCGTCGTTCGTAAGTTGGTTTAAAACAAAAGCGCAGCTGCGCATTAATGTGGAAGAAATCACGAAAAGCGCCGAAATCGATAAGTTACGCAAGGAAATCAAGCAGTTAAGAGAGCAAATATCTTGTGAAAACCATTACTACGTAAAACTTATCGAGCAGAACGAAAAACTGCTGCGGGGTGAAGAAAATGACAAAAAAGACGAAGAAATACAAGAGTAGATATATTTTTTCAAGCGTTTTGAGCTGGCTATTCTGCTTCGGAACGACGGCGTTTTTGATAATCTTTATGCTTGCGGGCAAAAAGGACGGAACGCCTATGCGGGAACTCTTCGGTTCGGTTGTATACACGTTTATAGTAACTAATATTCCGCTTATTCTTCTCGCTCTTCTTGTAAAGGATAAAATAAAACCCGTTTGTTGGATGCTGAATGTCATTATGGCGAATATAACGTTCGGGGGAACGGCGATTTATGTTGTTTTTGCTTTATGGTGTTGTGATAATTATATCCTTGCTTTTTTGAAAGACCTTTATAAGGACAAATACCGAATAAATAAGGAAATAGATAATCGTGAAAAGATTTGAGCAGTACGCATATTATTTACTTATCGGAATAATAAGTTTCGTTTCCTTAGCGTTTCTTCCTATGCTCACAAGCTCGTTTGACGTAGGATACGAACTACCGAAAACCGCGGCTGCGTGGGGGCTATGGGCGGGAAGCCGAGCGGCAGTTTCTATATTAAATATCCTAATTTTTCATTGTTTTGTAAAGCAAGGAAACGTAAACACGAAGAACGACCCGAACAGGCTCGAAGCAGAGAAAATCCTTTCGATTGTAACGGAAGAAGAAGAGTACAAACCGAAATCCCCGAAGAAATTTCTTTTCGGCGAGTACTCGAAAAAAGTACCTTCGATTTTATTTTCGACTGCTCTTTCGCTTTTAGCGTTCGGAGATGCAATTTTAAAGTTTGACCCCATAACGTTTTTGAGCTATCTATTCACGGTGATCATGGCTATAGTGTTTGGTATCCTGGAAATGTTTAAGGTGGAAGAATACTATAAAGTGGAAATGCTGAAATACGCAAAAAATCACGCCTTAGAGCTTGAAAAAGAGAAAGTCGAAAAAGAATACGACGAGATAAAGAAAACGCAACAGGGCGCAAATAAATGCACCACGATTGATTTTAACGATATAAAATATATAGGGAATTCAAAAAAATGATTTTTCTATTGTTTTTATTATTGATTTTGGACGAAGAAAGAGATTAAAGGAGAAAAAAACTATGGGATTAACTTACGACGGAATAACTTACAGAAGTTTAGAAGAGCAAGTCAGATATGATGCTGAACAGGTTCAAGCTCTCAAACAAGCAGATGTAACAATCAATGAAAGTTTACAGACTATAAATACGGATATAGACGGTAAACTTAATAAGCCGACCAATCCATCAGCAGAAAGCGCCGTGACAATGTTGGCAGACGGAACTGTCGGAACGAAATTGTTGAGCGAAATTGGTGGCAGTAGTGGTGGAAAGTTGTATAGACACGAAATAACTGTTACAGTAGAGGCGAACAGTTATTTGTATTTTTATTTTGTAGATAATGTAAAAAATTATAGTACATTTGCAGATATTCCTATTAAAAACGGTGTTGGTTATTATACAAGCGATAATTATGCTACCTGTCCTGCGGCATTTATAATAGATGTTTCAAATAATGTGCTCAGTATTTTCATTGCTACTATGGATATTACAAATCCTTCGGCAGGTGTTCAATATACAGATATAAATAAAGAATTTAGACTTGTTACTTATACTGATACCACAATCCAATTATAAAGGAGCGACAAACAATGAGATACTATTACAAAAAATATGATAACACAGGGTTTCTTAATCTCAAATCACCACTTGTTGACGAGAATTACGTTCAAATCACAGAGAAAGAGTTCAACGAGTTTACAAAGCCTAAAATTCCTGAACTTACAGCAGAACAGAAAGCAGCACAAGAGAAAGCAAAGAAGATTGCAGAGTATAAGAAGTACTTGGAAGATACGGATTATATAGTTCTAAAGATCGCCGAAGCCCAATCGGAAGGGGATACAAACAAAGTAACCCACCTTCGAACACTTTACAAGTCGGAACTCGAAGAGCGCAAAAAAATGCGTGATTTATTAAACAGATAGATAATAATCGATTATTTCGATTAAACGATAACCGCTCGCCCGCAAGGGTTGGGCGGTTTTCTCACACTTTTCCCTGTTTCTTTTTCACAATTATAACATAGTCTAAAAAAA
>CAMETB010000116.1 GCA_945936265.1 uncultured Clostridia bacterium | reverse complement strand
GGTGACTGGAGTTCAGACGTGTGCTCTTCCGATCTGTCAAAATCGAGGCACATACGGTCCCTCGTTACCTTTGCAAGTATTGACGCCGCGGCAATAGAGGGGCATTTTGCATCTCCACCTACAACTGTCCTTGTCGGCAGAGTAAAACCTCTTGAAGTGTTGCCGTCTATCAGGGCAAGGTCCGGCTTTATTTTAAGCGAGGATATAGCGCGGTTCATAGCAAGCATTGCGGCATTCAGTATGTTTATTTCTTCAATTTCTTCAACCGATGCCGAGGCGATAGAGAAGTCAAGCGCTTCTTTTACAATAACGTCAAACAGAAGCTCTCGCTTCTTCTCAGAGAGCTTCTTCGAGTCGTTAAGATCATCTATTATAAGACCGACAGGTAAAATACAGGCGGCGGCAACGACCGGACCTGCCAAAGGACCTCTGCCTGCCTCGTCAACGCCGCAGATTATTTTAACGTTTTCGTTTCTGAACTGTTCCTCAAAAGTATAATCAAGCATTTTTCTCTCCTGCAGTATCCGGAGTTTCAAGTGAGATTCTCCCTATTTTGGCGCTCCTGAACTCGTCAAGAAGCATATTTGCGGTGCGCTCCGTATTTATCTCGCCACCGGAGATGAGAAAACCTCTTTTCCTGCCGACAAGTTCCAATATATCGTAGTCGGTTTCGCACCCGTCGAGTTCACCCTGTGAAATTTTATAACGCAGCATAAAAAGCCCGGGAGCGATTTTTTTGAGCCTTGCGCAGAGAATAGTCGCTATTTGCTCCGTGTCGAGAATATCGTCTTTTATAGCTCCCGTTATGGCAAGATTTTCGCCGACTTTCTTTTCTTCGAATTTCGGCCACAAAACGCCGGGCATGTCCATAAGATCAAGAGCGGGGGATACCTGTATCCATTGTTTGTCAAGCGTAACGCCGGGGCGGTTTTCTACTTTGGCTTTCCTTGAGCCGCAAAGTTTGTTTATAAGTGAGGATTTGCCCACATTCGGTATTCCTACCACCATAGCGCGTAGCTTTCTGCCCGCCATACCCTTATTTTCATAAACTTTTATTTTCTCGGCAAGTATTTTTCTTACGGCAGGCTCTATCTTCGATATACCGCTGCCATTTATACAGTCAACGCTTATTGCTTCCTTGCCGAGCGAGGAATAATAGCGTATCCATTTATCGGTTACCTCCTGCGAGGCAAGAGAGGACTTATTTAATATCGTGAGCGAAGGCTTTTTATCCGTTATATCCGATATTTCGGGGTTTTTTGAACTGTACGGTATTCTTGCGTCAAGCACTTCGATAACTATATCGACCGATTTTAGATTTTCACTCATCATACGGTGTGTTTTCGCCATATGACCGGGGAACCACTGAATTATATCGGACTGCATAAAAACCTCCGCTTAAAGTGCGCCCATTTTAGAGAATGGAGCGATTCTGAAAACTGCTTTACCGACGATAAAATCCTCGTTTATAAAGCCTATTATACGGCTGTCGCCGGAATGGTTTCTGTTATCTCCCATGGCAAAGACGTATCCTTCGGGGACTGTCGCCTCAAATATTCTCGTTGCCGAGTTATAATACTCATTTCCGTCGGGATAGCGCATTCCGTCGATATATTGTGCGTAACTTTCCTCAATCTGTTCGCCATTTATAAACAACTCTCTTGTGTTAAAATCGATCTTTATTGTCTGACCGCCGGTTGCGATCACTCTTTTTACAAGAGGTTTGTCGTAGTCGGCGCCTTCAAAATCGCCGTGAATTACCACTATATCGCCGTTTTTGGGGCTATATGTGAATAAAGGATTTGAAACTATAAGATAGTCGCCTTCGTGCAACGTGCTTTCCATCGAGCGACCGTCAACGATGCTCAGCCTTGCAAAAAAGATAAAAAAGAGTACAACACAGCTTACTGCCAGCACAAACGATTCGAGAATATCGAAAAATCCCGCAAAATACTTGCCTTGTTCTTTTTTTGTGTTTTCTTCCATTTTAGCGCCTTTCGTAAAATACGTTTATTTTATATTCTATCATATAAAAAGAGTTTTAACAACACTTTTGGCAAAAATTTTATTTTTAAGTTTTCAAATAAAAAAGTGAAAAAAATTAAAAAAACTATTGCAAAGGGACTTTTATTATGTTATAATATCGCCAAGTGTGCGGTAATCGCACCAAAAATGGCGGTCCGCTGCGTCGCTCTGCATGAACGCCATGATATTCGGAGGGCTGAAATGGATAAGATCGAAGCTTTTGTAAGTGAGCAGTTAAAAACGGAAGTACCTCAGTTCGCAGTAGGCGATACTGTAAAGGTACACAACCTCATCAAAGAGGGAACAAGAGAAAGAATTCAGATTTTCGAGGGCACCGTTATAGCAAAGCACGGCGGCGGAATTTCCGAGACTTTCACGGTAAGAAGAGTTGCATACGGTTGCGGAGTCGAAAAGACATTCCCGCTTCATTCTCCTCACGTTGCCAAGGTTGAAGTTGTAAGACCCGGTAAGGTAAGAAGAGCAAAGCTTTACTATCTTCGTGACAGAGTCGGAAAAGCATCGAAGGTTAAAGAGCTTAACTAATTCTAAAATTCTCATATTAAAAAATCCTGCCTTTTTGGCAGGATTTTTTAAGTTTATCTGGGTATTCTGTGCTTCGTTCTGCGCTCTCTTTTCTTTGCAAGTAAGGCGGCGGCTACCGTTACGACGGGGATAAGAGCCCGCCATAAAACAGGATTTTTCATCCCGCCATCTTGTACGGCAAGCGATAAAAGGAGTGTCAGGATAACCACCATTGCGCCAAAAACGATTCCGCAAAGAAAATTTCTTTGCCCGTTTATTCTTGAGAGAACAAAGGAGCATATAAAGCACGATGTGTAAAGAGAGCAGAGGGCGGCAAGCGTAATTTTTGATGTCGGATCCTCGGTTGAGTAGAATATCCACGAGAAAATAAGTATCATAAGAGCCGATACCGCGCAAAAAATAAGAGTGAATATCGCGCATCTTAACATTACCGTACCGAGATTTGCTTCGTCGCCGTTTTCCCCGGATATAAGCCTTTTCCTTTTTTTGATATTCATAAAAATAAAACCTCGCAAAAATACTTTCATTAAAGTATATTTGCGAGGGGGAAAATATATGAAATTATTTTTCTTCGGATTTATTTTCTTTGTCTTCTTTATTTTCTTCTGCAGCAGCTTTGGCAGCGCCTCTCTTCTCAGCAGCGTGTACGTCAACGTTTCTGATTGAAGAACGAAGAATTCTTATTTTTGTTCTGTCTTTGCCCGTTTCGATTGTGACGGTTTCTTCCTTAATGCTTACGATTTCACCTATAATTCCGCCGATGGTTGTTACCTCATCGCCGACCTCAAGGGAATTACGCATATCAGCCGCTTCTTTTTCCTGCTTTTTCTGCGATCTGTACATCAGGTAGAAAACGACGATGAGCAAAACTACCATAAGGATAGTTATTCCGTACTGTTGAAAAAACTGTAACATTTTTTATCCTCCTTGTTATTTTAAACAAGACAATTATACATTGTTTTTTTCCTTTTGACAATAGCAAAAGCAAAATTTAATAAAAAATTTTCCGATAATTTTCAGAAAACCGCTTCGGACAATTGAAAAAAAGAAGTTTTTGTGATAGAATAATCCCATGGAATACTTAATAAACAAAGAGCAGGACGGTCTTTTACTGCGATATTTTATAAGAAATACGGCGAAAATATCCGGCGGATTTCTCAAAAAGTTAAAAAAGGACAAAAATGCGATAACCGTAAACGGTACGCATCAGAATGTGACATACGTATTAAGAGAAGGCGACAGGGTAAAACTTCTTACCGAGGATACCGAGGATGATATTGACGGTAAACTTATCCCCGTTGACATACCGCTTGATATAATTTACGAGGACGAAAACATCACGGTTGTAAACAAGCCGTCGGATATGCCCACGCACCCCTCGCATAATCATTATACGGACACTCTTGCAAACGCACTTGCTTTCAGGTACAGACAAAGACCGTATATTTTCAGGGCTGTAAACAGGCTGGACAGGGATACAAGCGGAGTTGTACTTACCGCAAATAACAGAAATTACGGCGCTATTTTATCACAAATGATAAGAGATAAAAAAATACAAAAAGAGTATATAGCCATAGTTTCCGGCAGGCTTGAGGGTGAGGGGGATATAGAGGCGCCCATTGCAAGAGTCGGCAGGAGTATAATAGAGCGCGAGGTAAGAGATGACGGAGAATACGCTCTTACTCATTACCGCTCACTCTGCGAATGTGATAAAATAAGCGTAATTGCCGCATTCCCGAAAACGGGAAGGACACATCAGTTAAGAGTA
>CAMETB010000115.1 GCA_945936265.1 uncultured Clostridia bacterium | reverse complement strand
GATTCGATAAAGCGCGAACTTATGCTTATAAAAGTCAAAAATTTGCAGGAACAAAGGAGCGATGTTCTGGCGGCTGTTGACGTTTACAGAGCAAAGGTAATAGACTACACATCCGATGAGATGTGCATAGAGATAACGGGGGAGCCGTCAAAGATAGACGCTTTCGTCAAGCTTATGATACCGTTCGGAGTTATTGAAATGTGCCGCACGGGAGTAGTTGCACTCGAGAGGGGCAACAACACACTTTTGGGAAAATAAAAAATAATATAAAGTGAGGTAAATAACAATGGCAAAGATTTATTATCAACAAGATTGCGATCTTAACAAACTAAGCGGCAAAACCGTAGCGATAATAGGTTACGGTTCACAGGGACACGCGCATGCTCTCAATCTGAGAGATTCCGGTGTCAAGGTAATAGTAGGTCTTTACGAGGGCAGCAAGAGCTGGGCAAAAGCAGAGGCAGCGGGACTTGAGGTTATGACCGCTAAGGAAGCTGCAGAAAAAGCCGATATCATAATGATTCTTATAAACGACGAGAAGCAGGCAAAACTCTACAAGGAAAGTATAGAGGGCGGACTTACCGAGGGCAAGACCCTTGCATTTGCGCACGGATTCAATATTCATTTCGGTTGCATAAAGCCCCCGAAGAACGTAAATGTAATAATGATAGCTCCGAAAGGACCGGGACACACGGTAAGGAGCGAGTATCTTGCAGGCAAAGGCGTTCCCTGTCTTATAGCGGTTGAACAGGACGCAACGGGCGACGCTCTTGAAATAGGACTTGCATACGCTCTCGGAATAGGGCGAGCAAGAGCGGGAGTGCTTGAAACGACATTCCGTACCGAAACGGAAACAGACCTTTTCGGAGAGCAGGCAGTTCTTTGCGGCGGCGTATGCGCGCTTATGCAGGCGGGCTTTGAAACGCTCGTCGAGGCGGGATACGACCCGAGGAACGCATATTTTGAGTGTATCCACGAAGTGAAACTCATAGTTGACCTTATTTACCAGAGGGGATTTGAGGGAATGAGATATTCTATCTCCAACACGGCAGAGTACGGCGACTATATAACAGGACCGAAGATAATAACCGAGGAAACCAAGAAGACGATGAAAAAGATCCTTGCCGACATACAGGACGGAACTTTTGCAAAGGACTTTTTGCTCGATATGTCCGACGCCGGCGCACAGGTACATTTCAATGCGATGCGCAAAAAGGCTGCGGAGCATCCCTCCGAGGTTGTCGGCAAGGAAATAAGAAAACTCTACAGCTGGAGCGACGAGGATAAACTTATAAACAACTGAAAAAGCTTTAAAGGAGCATAGGTATGATAAAGGACACGATAGTAAACGGATTTCAGAATGCCCCCCACCGTTCACTGTACCATGCACTCGGATTTACCGAGGAGGAGATGCAACGTCCGCTTATCGGCGTTGTAAGTTCCTATAACGAGATAGTGCCGGGACATATGAATCTCGATAAGATAACCGAGGCTGTAAAGCTCGGCGTTGCAATGGCAGGCGGTACCCCCGTCGTATTCCCCGCCATTGCCGTTTGCGACGGCATTGCCATGGGACATATGGGAATGAAATATTCTCTTGTAACGAGGGACCTGATAGCCGATTCCACTGAAGCAATGGTTATGGCGCACGGTTTTGACGGGCTTGTTATGGTGCCCAACTGTGATAAAAACGTGCCGGGACTTCTTATGGCGGCGGCAAGACTGAATATCCCTACCGTGTTTGTAAGCGGCGGACCTATGCTTGCAGGCAGAGTCGATAACAAAAAGAGAAGCCTTTCGAGTATGTTCGAGGCGGTAGGCGCATACAAGGCGGGCAAGATAGGCGAGGAGCAGCTATCCGAGTTTGAAAGAAAAATATGCCCCACGTGCGGCTCCTGCTCGGGAATGTACACGGCTAACTCAATGAACTGTCTTACCGAGGTACTCGGAATGGGTCTTAAAGGCAACGGTACGATACCTGCCGTATATTCTGCAAGAATAGAGCTTGCAAAGCACGCAGGTATGCAGGTTATGGAACTTGTAAGAAAGAATATAAGACCGAGAGATATTATGACCGAGGCAGCAATAAGAAACGCGATAACTGCCGATATGGCGCTCGGCTGCTCGACAAACAGTATGCTTCACCTGCCGGCAATAGCAAACGAATGCGGAGTTAAATTTTCGCTTGACGACGTAAACAGGATAAGCGAAAGAACACCGAATCTCTGCCATCTTGCCCCCGCAGGACCCACTTATATGGAGGATCTTAACGAGGCGGGCGGAGTTTACGCCGTACTCAAAGAACTTGACAAAGCGGGACTTATAGATACATCGGTTATGACCTGCACGGGCAAAACTCTCGGCGAAAACATATAAAACGCCGTTAATTTTGATGAGAGCGTAATAAGAACCGTTGAAAACCCGTACAGCAAAACGGGCGGAATTGCCGTGCTCAAAGGAAATCTTGCACCAGACGGATGCGTTGTAAAGAGAAGCGCCGTAGCCCCGGAAATGCTCGTTCACGAAGGACCTGCAAAGGTTTATGAGAGCGAGGAGGAGGCAATAGCGGCAATATACTCGGGCAAGATTGTAAAAGGCGACGTAGTCGTTATCCGTTACGAAGGACCGAGCGGAGGCCCGGGAATGAGAGAAATGCTCTCTCCGACCTCGGCAATAGCGGGTATGGGGCTTGACAAGGACGTTGCGCTTATCACAGACGGACGTTTTTCGGGCGCAACGAGAGGAGCATCCATAGGCCATGTGTCTCCCGAGGCTTCAAGCGGCGGCACGATAGCCTATGTAAAGGATGGGGACATAATTTATATAAATATCCCCGAATATAAAATAGAGCTTAAAGTGTCCGACGACGAGCTTGCAAAGAGAAAGAAAGAAATGAAGATAAAGAAGAAAACCGATATAACCGGTTATCTTAAAAGATATGCGGAATCGGTAAGTTCAGCCGACAAGGGCGCTATAATAAACAGATAAACTTTACCTTCTGAAAGGATTTTTATATGTCTATGACGATGACGCAAAAAATACTCGCCGCACACGCGGGACTTGACTCCGTTGAGGCGGGCCAGTTGATACTCGCAAACGTGGACAGAGTGCTCGGCAATGATATAACGTCCCCCGTTGCGATAAGGGAATTTGACCGCATAGGCGCAAAAGACGTTTTCGATAAGAACAAGGTGACAATGGTAATGGATCACTTTGCGCCGAACAAGGATATAAAAGCCGCAGTTCAATGTAAAATGTGCCGTGATTTCTGCAATGAACACGAAATAGTTCACTTTTACGATGTCGGCAGAATGGGCATAGAGCATGCTCTTTTGCCCGAAAAGGGGCTTGTCGTCTCAGGCGACGTGGTAGTCGGTGCGGACTCTCATACCTGTACGTACGGAGCTTTGGGTGCTTTCTCAACGGGAGTTGGCTCGACGGATATGGCTTGCGCTATGGCGACGGGCAAGGCTTGGTTTAAGGTGCCCTCAGCCATAAAGTTCGTTCTTAAAGGAAAACTGAATAAGTACGTTTCCGGCAAGGATCTTATCCTTCACATAATAGGAATGATAGGCGTTGACGGCGCACTTTACAAGTCAATGGAGTTTACGGGAGACGGTGTTTCCTCACTTTCCGTTTACGACAGACTGACGGTTTGTAACATGGCAATCGAGGCGGGGGCGAAAAACGGAATTTTCGAAGTTGACGAAAAAACCGTTTCTTACATAAACGAACACTCCGACAGAGAAATAAAAATTTTCAAGGCGGATGATGACGCAAAATACGATGCCGTATATGAAATAGACCTCTCGAAGATAAAATCAACGGTTGCATTTCCGCATCTGCCCGAAAACACACACACATTCGACGAAATAGGCGATATAAAGATAGATCAGGTAGTCATAGGCTCGTGTACGAACGGACAATACAAGGATCTTTTGGAAGCCGCTGAAATATTAAAGGGCAAAAAGGTGGCAAAAAATGTCCGCGCCATAGTAATTCCCGCAACGCAGGATATCTATCTCAAAGCGGTTGAAACCGGACTTGTAAAAATATTTATAGAGAGCGGTTGCGTCGTGTCAACTCCGACCTGCGGACCGTGCCTTGGCGGATATATGGGCATACTTGCCGCAGGTGAGCGCGCGGTGGCAACTACAAACCGCAACTTTGTCGGACGTATGGGCGATGTTACCTCCGAGGTATATCTTGCAAGCCCTGCGGTAGCGGCTGCAAGTGCGGTGGCAGGCAAAATTGCCGACCCTGCCGTCATTATGAAAGAATACGGGGTGGAAAAATGAAATTTTCGGGTAAGGTAATAAAATACGGCGATAACGTTGATACCGACGTAATAATCCCCGCAAGGTATCTGAATACGATAGACAAAAAAGAGCTTGCCTCTCACTGTATGGAGGATCTCGACGCA
>CAMETB010000114.1 GCA_945936265.1 uncultured Clostridia bacterium | reverse complement strand
ATTCGTTAGAATTTCAACCTTATTATTTTCTCATTTACTGTTTTTGCAAAAAAGTAGGAGGCGGATTTTACACCCACCTCCTTTTTTTGGACAGACCGACTTTTTCGGTGTCGGCAATAGGGGTTCCCCTAAAAATATATTACATTTTTAGGGGGTTCTCGTAGTAGGGGTCCTCAAAAAGTGCTTCACACTTTTTGGGGTTCTCGTAGGGCAGCCCCTAAAGAATTATGCAAATTAGTCCGTTAGAGCCCTCGTTAATAACGCGCGACAGAGCGTCGGAGAGACGGACTCTTGATTCAGGTGAAATATGTTCGAGTTTAGCGTGAAGTCCCTCGTTGACAAGTTCGTAAAGTGACTTACCGAACATATTGGAATCCCATATTTTTTTCGGATCGTCCTCAAATTCTTCAAGCATATACTTTACTATTTCCTGCGACTGCTCCGCTGTGCCGACGATGGGCTTTATCTCGGTTTCAATAGACGCTCTTATCATATGGATAGATGGGGCGGAGGCCTTAAGCTTCACTCCGTATGCTCCCGCCTGTTTTACCATCTCCGGCTCTTCAAGCGTCATATCCTCGACGTCGGGCAGAACTATTCCGTATCCCGTGCGGTTTACATCGTCTATTGCGGAAGTAAATTTATCAAATTCACGTTTGCTGTCGGCAAGCATTTTCATATTTGAGAAAAGTGCTTCATCGTCACTTATTTCCATTCCGCAAATTTCACTCATTATCTTATAATAAAGCTCGGGAAGGAGTTTTACTTTTATATCAACCGTTCCGCTGCCGAGATCATATTCTATTTCCGGCTTTCCCGATACATTCTCATTCTGAGCAAGTATGTCTGAGCAGATTTCCGCATCATCTGTCTTTGACACCTTGGAAGAAGCCTCGCCGATAGAGGTTAAAATACTCTGTTTCAACCAATGGCTGTCTTCAAGAGATGAGATGTATTTGGGCAGGCAAAAACGCATTTCATTAATGCCGAACTGACCGAGCATTAACTTCATAATTCCATCAAAGTCTTCGGGAGAAAGTTCAAGCGCATTGACAAGCGCAACGGGTGCATCGTACTTTTTCTCTATCGAAACTGCCATTTCCTGAGCTTTCTTTGTATTCGGAGATGCGGAATTGAGAACTATTACAAAAGGCTTTCCTATATTTTTAAGCTCCGCAACTATTCTCTGCTCAGCAGGTATATATGCGTCCCTTCCTATGTCTCCTATTGTGCCGTCGGTGGTTACGACTATGCCGACCGTCGAGTGATCGGTTATTACCTTTTTTGTCCCGTATTCCGCCGCCGCCTCAAACTCCATAGGTTCTTTCGACCATGGAGTCATCACCTTTCTTATCTCTCCGTTTTCCTCATTTCCTATTGCGCCGTCTATCATATATCCCACGCAGTCTATTAAACGGACTTTCATTTTAGATGTACCTATGGTCACGTTAACCGCCTCGTCGGGTATAAACTTTGGCTCCGTCGTCATTACCGTTTTGCCGGATGCACTCTGCGGAGTCTCGTCCTTGGCCCTTTCCCTGTCGTATTCCGATGTTATATTCGGTAACACTACATTATCCATAAATTTTTTTATAAATGTAGATTTGCCGCTTCTTACCGGTCCTACAACGCCAAGGTATATCTCTCCGTTTGTCCTTTTCGCGATATCCTCGTATATGTTCATACAAAATCCCCGTCCTTTTTCCGTATAATTTCATAGTAAAACATATTCACGGGATTTATTAAATATTACAAAAAAACGCTTTTCGTGTGAAAAGCGTTTTTTATTGACTGTTTATTAAAATGCTCCGGTCTCTCCGTATAAGCTGTCAAACAAGGAACTGTATATTGATTCATAATCAGCAAATCCGCCTGCTATGCTTGATATTATTGCGATGACACCGAAAAGAACGCCGAAAATACCGAGTACAAGACCCGCTACTGCCATTCCGTTTGATCTGCCGTTTGTATTTTTGTCAATGGCAAAAAATACTATTGCGAGAATGCCTAAAATTATTGAAAGGTAAACGGTGCAGCAGCAAACTACGCTTATTATTCCCAATACCAATGACGCTATCGCATATCCGTTCGATTTGTTTTTAATCGGTTGCGGATTAGGAGATGTTCCGGTTAAATCTTCAAAACTGATATTGTTGTTATCCATATATGACCTCCTTAAAGTACCTGTATAGATTTTATCATTATTTTCGCAATAAATCAATAGCAAATTAAAAATTATCGCTCCGGTTTGATATAAATATGTTTTAAATTATGCGCGATCACGCCTTTTTATTACAGAGAGCGTTTATGAGTATGAATGCGCCTATGAGCAATACTATAGACGATACAAGAATAATATACATTATACCCATATCAACCTTATCCCCGAAAAAGTAAAGATTGCAGTCTATTCCGTCCTTAATTTTTTCTATTACCTCACCCGGCATACCGAGCTTTGACATTTCATCATATACTCCGTCTAAGGAATGATTTCTTATTATCGAGGTGGCATAAGTACCGGGTAAAAATGAGAGAACGTTGCGCAGAACTTTACCGAAACTTGATATGGGCATATAGGCGCCGCATATGAATCCGTAACCGGCAGACACTATAGTGCCGACTGCCGAAGCCTGCCCCTGCGTTGAAAGGAATACATTGACTACCGACGAAAGAGCCACGCCGAACATGGTAAGCAGGAATACATCGATGATAATGAGCATAACGTCCGAAAAAGAAAGATACCAGCCTTTTATTGCGAGATATATAAATCCTGCCGCCATGGCGGTATAACTTATAATAAGCGTGGTAAGAAGCGAAGCGACATAGTATGAGATTGCAAGAGTTGATTTTTTAACGGGGGTTATGAGCATATCTTTCCTTGCTCCGCTTATCTTATCCTGCACCATAAGAAGATTTGAGCAAAAAGCAACCGTCACGCACGACACGGCAAGAAGCGACGATATAAGTTCCCCGCCGACAGTTGCGTCGATAAGTCTTTCGGGAACTTCAAAACCGTCGGGTATGGTTGAAGCAAAGCTGTCGTGATAAATATTTGCAAGAAAAGTTGAGTAAAGGACAAGCAGTATAACCGGAGTAATAAGGGAAGTAAAGAACATTCCTTTATCCTTAAAAAACATTTTTATATTTCTTTTTGTAAGAGCTGAAAATGTCTTCATGTCAGTTGCCTCCAACAAGTTTTTTGCCCGTCACGGACAAAAATACATCATCCATTTTACCTTTTGTTATCTCAAAATCCGTAAACAGTTCGGGGTGCTTTATTATAAGATCTCTTGCTTCCTTCGTATCTTTGACGGCAATGCGGAGCGCGTCCCGTATTTTTTCATACGGCAAGCCGAGCGATGATATTTTATTCTCGTCTGCACCGTAAACGGTTATGAAATCACCCGTGTATGTATTTTTAAGTTCAAGCGGAGTTCCGCTTGCCGATATTTTGCCACTGTCAAGAATAACGACGTAGTCGGCATCTGCCGCCTCCTCCATATAATGAGTTGTAAGAAATACCGTCATATTTTCTGTTTTTCGATAATTTTCAATTACTTCCCAAAGAATTTTTCTTGTCTGCGGGTCAAGGCCTGTTGTCGGCTCATCAAGTATAAGTATTTTGGGCTTGTGTATAATCGCTCTGGCAACATCTATTCTTCTGCGCTGACCTCCCGATAATTTGCCGACCGCCCTGTTCATAAGATTTTCAAAATCAAGCATTTTTGCAAGTTCGCCTATTCTCGCCCTTGCCGCCTCACCGTATATTCCGTAAAGGCTTGCCCTTGATAAAAGGTTATCATTTACCGTAAGGGAGCCATCGAGCACGGAGTTCTGAAATACCACTCCAACCTCTCCCGTTATGCCGTCGATGTCGGTATCTATGTTTTTTCCATCAATTATAACATCTCCGCTGTCCTTTTTAAGACTGCCGCACATAATTGATATAGTGGTCGATTTGCCTGCGCCGTTGACGCCGAGAAAAGCAAAAAGTTCTCCCTTATCCACATGAAACGAAAGGTTATTTACGGCATGAACCTGACCAAACGACTTACTTAAATTTTTAATTTCTATTATATGTTCCATTTTATTCTCCCTGTAAACGGAAAGATTTTCTACACGCTTAATTGTAACATCTGAGAATATATAAGTCAATGAAAATATTTAAAAAATACACAAAAAAAAGACTTGGATTTTACTCCAAGTCTTTTTGGTCATAAGGTTATTAGCCGAGTATTTCGGAAACAACGCCTGAACCTACCGTACGACCGCCTTCACGAATAGCGAAACGAAGTCCCTTTTCGATAGCGATAGGAGTGATAAGCTCAACATCCATTACAACGTTGTCGCCGGGCTTGCACATTTCAACGTCATCGGGAAGATTGATAACACCGGTAACGTCGGTTGTTCTGAAATAGAACTGAGGTCTGTATCCCGTGAAGAACGGCTTTGAACGACCGCCTTCCTTTTCGGTAAGAACGTAAACCTGTCCTTTGAATTTGGTGTGGGGGTTTATCGTACC
>CAMETB010000113.1 GCA_945936265.1 uncultured Clostridia bacterium | reverse complement strand
CGTTGCACTTATATTCAAAAAGACGGCGTTCAAGGGCAACCCCGTGCCGTTTGTTATGGAGCTTCCCAACTACCGCATGCCGACCGCAAAGAGCGTATGCCTGCTCCTCTGGGATAAAGCAAAGGACTTTATACAAAAAGCGTTTACCGTCATTTTCGTTGCAACAATTATAATATGGGCGCTCAGTAAATTTGACGTAAGGTTAAACGTTGTTGCCGATCCCGCCGACAGCATACTTGCCTTAATAGGCAGAGCGATAGCACCGATCTTTGCACCTCTCGGATTCGGGGATTGGAGAATTGCTACCTCGCTAATATCCGGCTTTTCCGCAAAGGAAGCCGTAATAGGAACTATGGGTGTCTTGTTCGATAAGGGCACGGAGGGGCTCGCTTCGGTTCTTCCGACATACTTCACACCCCTTACCGCCTTTTCGTTCCTTACCTTTACGCTCCTTTATACTCCGTGCATAGCGGCAATAGCGACGGTAAAAAAGGAACTCAACTCAAAACTTCAGACGGCAGGAATGATAGTCTTGCAATGCGTGGTTGCATGGATATGCTCATTTATCGTTTACAATATAGGAAGATTATTTTAAGGAGTAATCATATTTACATATGAACATATATGATTATATAATTCTCGGAATAATAGGTGCGCTCGCCGTGGTCGCCATTATATTTATTTACAAAAGAAAGAAAAAGGGCGGCGGTTGCTCAGGCTCATGTTCCTGTTGCTGTAACAGGGATAAGCATTGCCGCGACTATATTCCAAAAGATAAAAGAAATCCCTCATGACGAGGGATTTCTTTTATCTTTTATTGTAAGAGAAATGCGATAAATTATCATTGCTATAAGATACGGTACTGTTACATACACAATAAGCGCGCCTGCCGTGAATATCGGAGGGCATGCCTCGTAAATATCGTTCACGAAACCGACGGGTATATTTACGGGGTTTCTCATTATCATAAGATTAGCGTTAAAAATGAGGTTCATTATAATCGCCAGAACACATGCGGAACCGACAAACGGAGCATAATATTTATAATTTGCAAACGTTACTTCCATAACCTGTTTGCGTATATAAAGTATCGACATAAATATCATACATGAATGGAACAGCATAGAGTGCATACTCAGGTAGTGATATATCGGATAATCCATAAGAGAGGTTGCAGGAACTATAAGGAATGTGGCGCCTCCCATAAAGCAACCGCCGACGATAAACGAAACGCCGAGTTTGTAAATAAGACCTTTCCCGAAGCCTGCCATCCAGAGCGAGTAGATGAAAAGTGAGCAGAATGAAAGCGGGAACCAGAAATCAAGCTGTTCTGTATATCCGTATGAAAATTTATAAATTATCTTTATAATCTCCATGGCGGTGAAAATATAGGCAAAAATTCTTGTCAGTTTTTTAAGAGTTGAGTCCGAAATGTTTCTTGTAAAATAAAGAGCGACTCCGATAGCGACGATACAGATTATCAGACTTATTATATGAGGGGCCGTGAACATACCGCAGGCATTTTCCTTGTCCATCGGCGCAAATAAAACTTTAAACAAACATATGCCCCCTTAACTTAAGTAATGTACCAGTGCGGCAACGACGGCAACTCCTGTCATGAACGCAAGGATAAGGGTTGAATAAATTACGATACCTCTTTTGTATTTTGCTCTCTCACCTTTTTCGGTTATAAGTGATGCAACGCATTCAACAAGCGAGCGCAGATTGCCGGTGCACATGGTACTTGCAATAACGAAGGAGTCTATGCTTCGTATAAGTTGCAATTGTATTGCCACGGCAAAGGAAAAGAGCATATTTGCTACAAAGTCAGGTTTTCCGTAGGGGATGGCAAAGCCCGCCGCATAAAAGATGACGATGAGTGCAACTGATATTTTAGTACCGTTTCTGCATCTTTTTATAAGATGTTCGGCAAAGATACCGAGGCAAAAGGCAATTATTGAGAAAACATATTTATAGAGAAGTGAAAAGTTGCCTTTTACGAGGTTTATACAAAAGTAGATAAGGTTTCCCGTCTGCATGGCGGCAAATACGCCGCCTCTTAAAAGAAGCGTATATGCATCGAGTGCACCTGAGACGAACATGCATAAAAGTGAATAGATATATATTTTTTTCTTCATTGTCTTAACATCAGAAAAGTTCGATATACTGTTCTCTTGAAGCGCCTACCGAAACATATTTTACAGGGCAACCGACGCTTTCCTCTATAAATCTTATATAGTCAATGGCTTCCTTCGGGAGTTCCTCGGGTTTTCTGCAACCCGATATGTCGCATTCCCAACCTTTAAAAGTTCTGTAAACGGGTTTTGCACTTACGAGTTTGTCACCAACCGGGAATGATGTTGTTTCCTTGCCGTCAACCGTGTAAGCCACGCAAACGTGAATTTCTTTAAGATAGGAAAGAACGTCGAGCTTTGTAAGCGCAAGATAAGTAGCACCCTGCATAAGCGTTCCGTATCTGGAAGCGACGACATCAAAACCGCCCACACGCCTCGGTCTGCCGGTTGCGGCGCCATACTCTCCGCCTGCCTCTCTTAACTCGTTGCCTTTTTCTCCGAAAAGCTCGCAGGTGAAAGGTCCTTCGCCGACGCAACTTGAATATGCCTTCATAATACCTATAGTATTGTCAAGTTTGCGCCCGGGAATACCTGCTCCTATCGGAGCGTATGCCGCGATGGTTGACGATGATGAAGTGTAAGGATATATACCGAAATCAATGTCGCGCAAAGCGCCGAGCTGTGCCTCGAACATTATGTTCTTGCCCTCGTCGTCCGCCTTGGAGAGATATTCCGTCGTATTTGTCACATAGGGAACAAAGGGCATAGCATAGGTATCAAGCCAGTCCATTATTTCGTCAACCGATATAGGGCTGTGACCGTATGCGGTGACGGTGAGGTTTTTCCATTCCACTATGTCGGCAACCTTTTGCCTCAGAGTGTCACGGCAGAGAAGATCTCCCATGCGTATTGTCTTTTTCATATATTTGTCGGCATAAACGGGAGCAATACCGCGCCTTGTAGAGCCGAATTTTTTGTCGCCGAGCCTGTCCTCCTCGAGAATATCAAGAAGTTTGTGATATGGCATACATATTGTAGCCCTGTCGCTTATTTTAAGTCGGTCGGGAGTAATTTCTATTCCTCCGTCTCTCAATTTCTGAATTTCCTTAAATAGGTGCTCAACATCTATTACCATTCCGGGCCCCATTACATTTACGGTACTGTCACGCAAAATCCCGGACGGAAGAAGATTTAATATAAATTTACCTTTTTCGTTGACGACGGTATGACCCGCATTGTTTCCTCCCTGGTACCTTACGACAATGTCGTATTTTTCAGAGAGAAGATCGACCATACGGCCCTTGCCCTCATCACCCCAGTTAATTCCAACAACAGCACTTAACATAATGAAATCTCCTTTATAGATTTTTGACTTTGCCGCTTCTTTGACAACGCCAAAAAATATTTTACAAAAATCTTTCTGTCCTCTGAAAATTTTGGGCTGCCGCAAGTCAATTTGCAACAGCCTTATAATTATATCATATATTCTCTTTGTTTTCAAGAGCATTTTTTATGAGACCGAGGAAAAGCGGATGAGGCTTGTTCGGGCGGCTCTTGAATTCGGGATGGAACTGAACTCCTACAAAAAATTTCTTGTCTTTGAGTTCCACAGCCTCGACTATATAGTCGTCGGGCGATGTACCGCTTATAACGAGACCATTTTTTACAAGAATATCTCTGAAATCGTTATTAAACTCATAGCGGTGACGGTGGCGCTCGAAAATGAGCGAGGATTTATAGCAATCAAAGAGAGTAGTGCCCTCCTTTATCTTGCAGGGGTATGCGCCAAGACGCAACGTACCGCCCTTTGCAACCTCGTCGTTCTGATCGGGGAGAAAATCAATTACCTTATTCGTCGAGTCCGGGTCAAATTCTCCCGAATTTGCGTCGGAAAGTCCGCACACATGACGCGCAAACTCTATAACGGCAACTTGCATACCGAGGCATATTCCGAGGTAGGGAACGTCATGCTCTCTTGCATACTGCGCGGCAATTATCTTGCCCTCAATGCCTCTGTTTCCAAAGCCGCCCGGTACCAATATTCCGTTCACATCGGCAAAAATTTCGTCTTTCGTATCTTCCGTGACGGTTTCTGAGTCTATCCATTTTATTTTTATATGTGAGCCGTACTCGTATCCCGCATGGCGCAGCGCCTCGGCAACCGAGAGATATGCGTCGTGGAGCTGTACGTACTTTCCGACAAGACCTATCGTTACGGACTTCGGGCGGTTCCTTATCTTTTCAAGCATCGTGTTCCAGTCGTCAAGTTTCGGCTCCGGAGTTACAAGACCGAGTTCACGGCATACTACCGCCGAGAAATTGCTTCTTTCAAGCATGATGGGCGCCTCGTAAAGAACGGGGAGGGTGATGTTTTCTATAACGCAGTCCGGCTTTACATTGCAGAAGCCGGATATCTTGCGGAAAATGCTCTGGTCGGTTATCGGCTCGTCGCTGCGGAGCACAATGATATCGGGATTGAT
>CAMETB010000112.1 GCA_945936265.1 uncultured Clostridia bacterium | reverse complement strand
CTTGTCGATAAAGTTTTTTAGCCTTTCGCTCTTTAATATGCGGTACGCTGCCGTAAGACCGTCGAGCGCGATATAGGCGCAACCTATATCCGTGGATAAAATCCAACCGTCAACGCTTTGAGAAAGCGAGCCGCTGGCTCCTCCTTCCTCCGCCCTGCTTTCATCGGGGTATCTGTCGTACAACGCATCGCATCGCAGGTAGAGATTTTCGACAATGCTTTTTATAAGAGAGAGAATTTCCTCGCTTTTAGTGTCTTGATAATATTCGCAAAGCCCGCGTAAATACCAGCCGTTGCCGGAGAGCAGTTGCTCGGAAATGGTGTTGCCGTCTGCAGCTTTTCCGAAATATCCGTATTCGTTCGTCTTTTCTTTCAGATGAGAAAGCTCATAATTCAATGCGGGAACTTCTTTGCCCGTCAGCCGTTTAAGACATACGAACGCCAAAAGCGCCCGACCTTCCCAGTCGCCCTCCCAGGCATATTCGGATTCTCTGAAAACCTTTTCGCCCGAATACGTATCGCTTGAAAGCTTTCCGAAATTAAGTTCCACACGGTGTAAAAAGTCACGATAATATGCGTCAACCATAATTTTTATACCTCTGTTGTATTTGATAAGATAATTGTATCATACGGCAAGTCGTCAGTCAAGTTTTTTTGTGATTTTACAAAGCGTTAAAAAGAGGAGTGTAACGTATATAAAAATTCGGCTCGGTATTGCAACTCCGCCTTTGTTGTGATAGAATATACCTATAAATATTAAATTAATTCCGGAGATATTATGAAACAGGTTTTCAATCCTTATTTGCCGCTTTATGAGTGTATTCCCGACGGGGAGCCGCACGTTTTCGGGGACAGGGTATATATTTACGGCTCACACGAGAGCGAGGGCTCGGACCGCTTCTGCAACCTTGATTACGTCACGTACTCCGCACCCGTTGACGACCTTAAAAGCTGGAGATACGAGGGCGTTATATATAGGGCAAAGCAGGACCCTCTTTATGACAAATACCCCTATATGTTTGCACCCGACGTCGTAAGAGGCAACGACGGAAAATACTATTTATACTATTCACTCTCAAATATTTTTCCCGATTGCAGTTATGCCATAAGCGTCGCCGTTTGCGACACTCCCTCGGGCAAATTCGAGTTTTTGGGGTACGTTAAAAACCCGGACGGCTCTGTATTGCGTGATTTTATGGTCTTTGACCCGGGACTTATCAACGACAACGGAACAATAAGGCTTTACTACGGTCAATGGTGGGACTATTTTGAGGACGAGAGGTTAAACTACGAGGAAGCCGTAAACAGAACAATGCTCCTTCTGCGCAAAACAAGGGAAGAGGTTATAAACTCCGAGGGCGGAGCTATGGGGTCTATGGGTGCTGTTACCGTAGAGCTTTGCGACGATATGATGACAGTAAAGACAAAGCCGAAGCACATATTAAAACTACCATACAAAACGAGCGATTTTGCGGGGCAGGAGTTTTTTGAGGCAAGCTCAATGAGAAAAATAGGCGAGCGGTACTATTTTATTTACTCCACACGCAGAGGGCACGAGCTTGCGTATGCAACAAGTAATTTTCCCGACAGAGATTTCAAGTACGGCGGAGTTATCGTATCAAACGGCGATATAGGCTTTAACGAAAGGAAGGAAGAGGACAGAGTAAACCGCACGGGCAACAACCACGGTAGCATTGAAAATATAAACGGAGAGTGGTATATCTTTTATCACCGCCAGACGCATAAAAACGAATTTTCAAGACAGGCGTGTGCCGAAAAAATCAAAATTGGCGAGGACGGGTCTATAAAACAGGTCGAGATGACCTCTTGCGGCTTAAACGCAGGACCGCTTAAAGCACAAGGCACTTACCCCTCGGTTATATGCTGCAACCTCTCAAACAATCATATGCCGCATTGTGACGCCACAAACGAAAGACTGCCCAATATCACGAACAAGGGCGACGAGAGATATATAGAAACGGTAGAGGACGGCACCTTTTTCGCCTTTAAGTATTTCGATTTTGAAAACGTAAGCAAAATCGGCATTTCGTACAGAAGCGGCGATATAGCCCCCGAGGGTGAGATGCTTATAAAAACCTCTTTTGGCGACACTGTGTGCGGAAAAATCAAAATAACCCCCAAAAAAGAGTGGACAAGTGCCTACACCGAGATAAGAATCGAGAACGGAGTATATCCCCTCATATTCGAGTACCGCGGTCAAGGCTCGCTTGACGTTAAAGAGATTCACTTTTCATAAAAACGACACAGGTCGGCACAAATTCGTGCCGACCTGCAATTTTAATATACTGACTCCGGGGATTTAAGAATGAGTATATACTCCGACTCAAAGTATATTTCGTAGCCGTGGCTTTCGTACGCTTTGACGGTGGATTTGACGTTGTAGCGGTTATCGAGAACGACGAAATCGACGTCGGGCTTGTTTTTATGGCGATTTACATCGTACAGAATTTTTCTGTCCGATATGTGAGGGATAAGGACGGACGAGGCGCAAACGGAAGCGTCCTTTGGTATTGTGTCAAGCGTTTGTTCCATTTCGGCGTACATATCCTTGCCGCTTTTGTACGTTGCAATATATCCGCTTAATTTTGGCACAACGGTGACCATATAGAGAATACAGCAAGACACTGCCGCAAGAGATATAAGATACGGTTTTATCTTTGACTTTATATCGGGTATATTCTGTATCGTTGCATAGATAAGAAACGCGGATATTGCGAAATTGTACTGAAACAGTATGCTGTACTGATAGCGGTACGTTGTGAGCAAATTAAGAAGGATAGGCGCTATTAAAAGATAGCGTGACGCCTTTTTTGTGCAAAACGGGATAAATGCAAGGGGCAAAAGAAGCAAAAGGAAATAAACCACCTTTGCCCAGGTTGAAGAATCAAAGCAGAAATTGCTCGAAGAAAGATCCGCGCCACCCGTTGAGAAAAGTCGCGAGATAAGATATGCTGGGTTCTGTATAGCGGTTTTTATGGCTCCCCATAGTCCGTCCGTCGAGTTATAGATAAGATTTGAATATCTGTCGGACATAACCCCGTCGCCGAAACGGTCTATAAGGAATGTGGAGAGGGCAAACCATACTCCGCTTGACGCTAAAATAACGCCTCCCTGACGGTAACGCTTGCGCGAGAGCATAGCGTAAAGAGCAAAGATGATAAGATATACCGCCGCGTCTTCCTTTACCATAAGGACGGCAAAGGCAAACAGGTACATAGGTATGTGCATTTCCTTTTCAAAGAAGTAAAACATCCAGAGGAGTAAAGGGGCGAGAAAGCAGTTTTCGTGTATATCGTAAAACGCACCGCAGGAAAGGGCGGGATAAATCCCATATATTAAACAAACAACGGCAGTGACTTTTTCAGACAGTTTATAGTGGCGTGCAAGAAGCAAAACGGGTATAATTCCGCTTGCGATAATAAGGGCTTGTCCTATCTGCAAGGTTATCGGCGATGGAAAAATGCAATAAAGGGGAAGGAGCAGGTAAAATATCGGCGAGATATGGACGGCAAAGTGGGAGAGAAGTCCGTCTCTTTCCGTAGTCACAAAGGGGAGCCCCGTTTCCTTCATATAGTGAAACATCTGGCTGAATATGCCGAGGTCAAAGTTCGGAGAACTGAACGTTTTATATCTGAGACACGTCACGGCGGCAACCGCACCGAAGGAGAAAGCTCCCATACAGGCGGTGAAAATAACGGCTGCCTTTTTCGTCACTTTTATTTTTTCGATAAGATATTTGTTTTTACTTATAAAGTAGAAAAGAATAAGAGAGTAAACAAGAAGGACGGCGAGCGAAAAGAGGATTTGCCCCTCGTCGCTCCTGTAAACGAACAGCCATTGAAGCGAGCAAAGGGTGGCAAAGCCGAGGAGCAAAAACGAGTCCGTAAAATACTCCTTAAAAAGAGCGGATATGCCCGTATAACAGGTAAAAATCAAAAAAATGATAATAAGCGAGGAGAGGAGCGAGACGTCCTTCATAAACGAAAGATCAAAAAAGTTGACCCGACCGAACGTTGTGATAAACGAATAAGTCAGCCACGAGGCAATAAGCCGACACACAACTTTTTCGAGGGTAAATGCGGGCGCAAAAATTTCTTTTATGGAAGCAAGAGAAAAATTGTTCATAAGATTCTCCTTTAATTTACTTACATTATTGTATATCATTTGCGCGCCAATGTCAAGCGAGTAATGATTTAACCTGAAATTAACGTATAAAGCGCAAAGCGTGTTGTATTTTGTAAAAAAATATGATACAATTACAAAAAAGGGGGCGGTTTTACGGTTACCTACGAAGATGTAAAAAACAACGAAAAGATAAAGGCTTACATAAAAAAAGCGGATGAGTCGCTCCTGGCGCTCGGATATACGGAGCACAGTTTTGCTCATGTCGGGCTTGTGTCGGAGAGGGCGGCTTATATTCTTGAAACGCTCGGATACGACAAAAGGGACGTTGATCTTGTCAGAATTGCCGCATATCTTCACGATATAGGCAACATAGTCAACCGCAAGGAACATTCGCAAAGCGGTGCGGTTATGGCTTTTCGAATACTTGATAATATGAACATGGATG
>CAMETB010000111.1 GCA_945936265.1 uncultured Clostridia bacterium | reverse complement strand
GGTAAAAGGAAATTTTTGGGGGCGGAATAAAGAAAATCGTCACCACTCTCGGAAAGCGAGGATATGAAATAGCCGATACCCAGGGCTCTGACGTTTATCCTTGCATAGATGTTAAGGTCGTTGATACTACAGCAGCCGGTGATACGCTTTGCGGAGGATTGGCTGTAGGCCTTTCGGAAAATATGACCCTTGAAGAAGCCTGTGCTTTTGGGAGCAAAGCGGCGTCGCTTGCGTGCTCAAAAAAGGGTGCGCAGCAGTCGATCCCCACAAGATATGAGACTGATGCTCAAAAAGGGATTATGTAAATGATTTTATGATTTAAACAATATTTTCCTGTTTACATCTGCAAAAGCTGTGCTACCTGCTTTAATAATACTACTTGATTTCAATACGGAAATTATATATAATTATCTTAGCGGACTGCCAAAGATAAGGTTCAGACAAATAAGGCTCAATACGGTGCCTTTCTCGGAGGGGATGAAATGAACGAAATTTATACGATATGTGCCGAGGAAAAGGTACTGACAGACAAAAAGCCAAGAATGTTTGAAAATGAAAACACAATGGCAAGGGATGAAACCTTGTCCTTTCAGGTAGCATATAAAACAGACCTGCTTCAAAAGGAAATAGAGGTAAAGATAAAAAGTCCGATAAAGAAATATATAACCTACAGACAGGTGGAATATGTTCCTTGCACAACTCCCGTTTTGGGTGAGGGTGACGATTATTATTTAACTAAAAAGCCTTTTTTATGCCCGGACGTTTTATGCTCGTGTGAAAAGCGCAAGCCAACATCAAGACAGGGCTTATACAACAGCATATGGTTTACGGTAAGGGGCGAGTTGACCCCTGGTAAGTACCCGATAGAAATTTCCCTGGAACAAAACGGATACATTATCGGCAATGCGGAATATAAGGTAACCGTGCTTGATTTTTATCTGGGCGAGAGCAGTCTTATATACACAAATTGGTTCCATTATGATTGTCTTGCACAGTATTACAATCTGAAGGTATTTTCACCTGAATACAATAAAATAATGTACGATTTTATAGCCTGCGCCGTAAGACACGGAATGAATATGCTTCTTATCCCCATGTTCACGCCACCGCTTGACACACGGTGTGGAGGGGAAAGACTGACGGTACAGTTAGTTGACGTGACAAAGACCGAAAACGGATATGCGTTTAATTTCGACCGTCTTATTTCTTTTATGAAAAAGGTTAGGGAACTTGGAATCAAATACTTTGAGATGAGCCATCTGTTTACTCAATGGGGGGCTAAATCCGCGCCTAAAATAATGGGCAAGGTTAATGGACGGACAAAGCGTATTTTCGGCTGGGAAACTTGCGCAACCGGACGGGAATATGAGGAGTTTTTGGGGGCGTTTTTACCCGAGCTTATAGCAATTCTTAAAAAAGAACAGCTTTATCAAAGCTGTCGCTTCCATATTTCCGATGAACCAAACGAGCAATGCCTTGAAAGCTATAAGGGCGCAAGAAATCTATTCAGAAAATATGCTCCCGACGCTATCGTAATGGATGCACTCAGCCATTATGAATTTTACAAGCAGGGGCTCGTTGATAATGCCATATCGTCAACTGCTTATATTCAAGCCTTTCTCGATAATAAAACTCCAGATTTATGGGCTTATTATTGCTGTACAGAATCAGGCTCATATCTGTCAAACAGATATATGTCAATGCCGGGAGAAAGGATAAGAGTGTTAGGTATGCAAATGTACTTAAACGATATTAAAGGATTTTTGCATTGGGGCTATAATTTCTATAATTCCGTTCTTTCCGATGAATCGGTCGACCCGTATTTGATTACGGATTGTGGGGGAGGATTGCAAAGCGGAGATGCATACTGTGTTTATCCCGGCGAAAACGGCGCTATTGATTCGGTCCGTTATGAAAACTTTTACGACGGAATACAGGACTACAAGCTTTTTGAATGCCTGGAAAAGAAAATAGGAAGGGAAGGGGCTGAAAAAATCCTTCTTGAAAACGGCTTCAAAAAAACCTTTACTGATTATCCTCATAGCATAAAAACCCTTAAAAAAATAAGAAAACTCGCACAAAATGCGCTCATAAATCAGCACCCTGCATCAAAAAAATAATTGCTTCACCAACAAAAAAGACACACCGTGTCTTTTTTTGTTGCTTTGTGGTGCTTATGAGAGCGATCTTCACCTTGCTCCCGTCATCATTTTGTATGTCCGCCGAGATCCTTCGTTACGCTAACGCTCCACTCGAGGATGACACGGCGGAGGCGGGGCAGGAAAACAATAGGTAAGAGTGAAAAGGGGAGAAGTATGGCGGGGTTTGCTCCCGCCGAAAAGCCTTCTCCTGTGGGAGAAGGCTCTTAATCGCTCCCGCCGTTTTATTTAGCGCTTGCTTTACAGGCGAATGCCGGGAATCAGAAAAATTTTCTCTATTATATAAATCACTACTATCTTTTTTCAACTTTGAGTTAACTTAATATTTCCTGACAATACCTTTACTGCGTCGTTTTTTATGCTACAATATAAACAGAAGCAGACGTCGGCTTACTTTACTTTTAGTGGAGGTATAATTATGAAAATTACTATAGGTACAAATATCAAGCGTTTGCGTACCGCAAAGAACATCACGCAAGAGCAGCTTTCGGTGGCTATGAACGTCACCTGTGCGGCGGTCAGCAAATGGGAGCGTGGCGAAACTTATCCCGATATTACACTCTTGCAGCCGCTGGCTTACTATTTCGGAGTAACTCTTGACGAACTTTTGGGTTATGATAAAGACAAGATTCAAGCAGAGATTGACGATGTTATTGCACTTTACAGAAAGTATTGGAAAAGTGATTATAAGAAGGCGCGAGAGATCATCGTCAAAGCATATCACGATTATCCAAACGATTACTGGATTATGCACTACTATATGTGGAACATAGGCGGCGACATGGCTGACAACGACCCCGCCGTGCTGATTGCGCATAAAGATGAATTCCTTGCAATCTGTGAAAAAATACTTGAAGGATGTATGGAAGAAACTCTGCGTCTTAACGCATGGAATATGCGTGCAAAAATTCTTCACGCAGAAGGAAAGACGAAAGAAGCATTGGAAATTTACAAAACCAAGTTTAGCGACTGGTACACAACAGGTGAGCAAAAGACCGAGCAGTTGTTTGCAAAAAATACGAGCGAATACTACTTCCATGTTCAAAAGAATATGTATGAGCTTGTCGATTTTGCGGCAGACAAACTCGGAAGAACCGTATTCTTCAATCCTTCGCTTTCTATGGAGGAAAAGACAGAGCGTGCTTTGCAATACGGCAACCTGATATTGAATGCATTTGAAGAAACCAAAGAAGCTTTCTTCATTATGCTTGCAAGGTCCTTCCTCGGAAGAATGGAAAACGATCTTTGCTACCGTGGCGGAACAGACGATCAAGTAATTGCGGTTATGGATAAAAATCTGTACGCAACGAAAAAACTTGAAGAACTCAAAGCTAAAAATGAGCCGTTGTATTGTTCGTTTGACAGCTATTCTTCAGAAGCACGAAATAATCTTCTTGAATGGATTCTCAATTATCGCTCTGACGCTACGAGAGGCAGACGCGCGGAACTATTAAAAAATCCTGCTTATGTAGAAGTATTGAACAAGTACAAATAATAGCGTGCCCCGCTTGTGCCGCACTTCATTACGAAGTGCGGCACAACGAAATAAATCCCTTGCGGGATTTGTGAAATGCACTTCGTGCGTGAAATACGCCTGCGGCGTGTGAAATGCCTGAGGGCGTGAGTGGATTTATTTCATTTCACATTCGGCGACAGACGAATATTTCACAATGCAACAGCATTATTTCACATTTTCAAAAGCAAAACATTTCACGTGCTTTAAGGGGCATATAAAAACCTCCTCGGTTTTAACGAGGAGGTTTTGTTCTGGCAGTTTGTTAAAACAGTATTTTTATTCTTAAACGGTCTAATTCTTCGGGCGAATAATTATAAATTTTCGGTAAAAAGGTAAGCTCGCCGCCATTTACCGAGCATAAAAGATGCTCGCCGCGGAAAATGCGTCCGTATTCGTCGCGAACCGTCGGTTTTTCATCGTCCGATTCCGAAAACAAATCCTCGGAGAAGAGAGAAACCTGATAAAGCCCCTCCGATAAACGCATGGAACAACACCAATACGCCTCGAATATATCGGACTTGAAAACGGGATTATCAACCGTAACGCAGGAATTTGTTCCCGCACCGCCGCTTGAGCGCTGTCCTAAATTGATACCGTTAAAATAAATTTTTCTTGCAAGAGTAAGGTAGCTCTTATCGTTCAGTTCACGATATAAATAGAGCGCGCAGATAAGGCTGTCAACTACGGCACACGGCTCCGTCCACGTGTCTTTCCTTTCAAACCAGTTGAAATTTTCGTAAGTAAGCGTCATACCGTAAGCGGTATAGAAATCGAAAAGGCTCTTTCCTTTTTCAAGATAGGACTTATCACGGGTAATTATGTACATTCTGATTATCGCGCGGCAAGCTGTCAGAGTAGCGTGAGTCTGCACACGGCATTTTAATTTATCCAAAGCCAGAAAGCGCGTAATTTGCTTG
>CAMETB010000110.1 GCA_945936265.1 uncultured Clostridia bacterium | reverse complement strand
GGACTTGAGGTTCACGTAGAACTTTCTACAAAAACGAAAATATTCTGCGGCTGCTCAACCGCCTTCGGCGCAAAGCCGAACACACAGTGCTGCCCCGTCTGCATGGGATTGCCGGGAGCCTTGCCCGTCTTCAACAGCGAGGTTTTGAGATACGCCACCATGGCGGCGATAGCCTTTAACTGCGAAATATCCAAAACGAGCGTATTCGACAGAAAGAATTATTTCTATCCCGACCTTCCGAAAGCTTATCAGATATCACAGCTTTATTTCCCGATAGGCAAAAACGGCAAAGTACCGATAAAAGTCGGAGATACCGAGAAGGTAATAAGAATACACGAGATGCATATGGAGGAGGACGCGGGCAAGCTTATCCACTCCGAATACGATAACGAAACCTATCCCGACTACAACAGGTGCGGCGTTCCGCTTATCGAGATAGTGTCCGAGCCGGATTTTCGTTCGTCAGCCGAGGTAATAGCTTACCTTCAGAAGATAAAATCAATTTGCGAATATCTCGGAATATCTGACTGCAAGATGCAGGAGGGCTCTATGAGAGTAGATATAAACCTCTCCGTTCGCAAAAAGGGCGAGGAAACGTTTGGCACAAGGACGGAAACGAAAAACATAAACTCCTTCAGGGCGATAGAGCACGCAATAGAGCACGAGAGCGCAAGGCAGATAGACGCTATTGAGTCGGGTGAGAGAATAATTCAGCAAACACGCCATTGGAACGAGGATAAAAGAAGCAGTTACGCAATGCGCAGTAAGGAAAACGCGCAGGATTACAGATATTTTCCCGAGCCGGATCTTTTGCCGCTTGTCGTAACTGACGAATATATAGAGAGTGTAAGGGCGTCGCTTCCCGAAATGGCAGAGAGCCGCAAGCAAAGATTTATGTCGGACTGTGGATTGAGCGACTACGACGCGTCACTTCTTACCGCGTCGCTTCACACGGCAGAGCTTTTTGAAAAAACGCTCTCGAAGATAAATATGCCAAAAGAGATTGCAAACTGGATAATAGTTCCGCTTCAGAAACTCCTTAACGAAAGAGGCAAAACGCTTGACGACGTGTCGCTCGATCCCGATAATTTTGCCGAGGTTATATCAAAGGTAACCTCGGGCAAGATAAACCGCGCATCAGGCATGGAGATACTGGAAGCCATGGTTGAGGCGGGCGGCAAAATAGACGTTGACGGCTATATAAAGGAGCACTCCATGGAGGCAATAGACGACGACGGACTCATAGTTGATACCGTAAGAAAAATAGTCGAGGCAAATCCGGCGAGCGTTGCCGAATATAAGAGCGGCAAAACGAAGGTGCTCGGATTTTTTGTGGGACAGGTAATGAAAGAATTAAAAGGAAAGGCAAATCCCGCAAAGGTAAATGAAGCAATACTGAAAGAATTGAGTAAATAAGAGGTAGACGTATGTTCAGAACACACACTTGTAACGATTTAAGAGAGTCGGATATAGGCAAGAGAGTAAAACTTGCAGGCTGGGTTGAAACGATAAGGGATCACGGCGGAGTAATTTTTATAGACCTGCGCGATAACTACGGAGTTACACAGCTCGTCGTAAACGATGACAGTATGATAAAGGACCTGCCGAAAGAGAGCGTTATCGGAATTGAGGGAACGGTAGTTAAGCGCAGTGAGGAAACTATAAACGAAAAACTCGACACGGGACTTGTTGAAGTAAAAATCGAAAAGCTCGAAGTGCTCGGCAAATGCACAAAAATGCTCCCGTTTGAGATAGCAAGCTCGACCTTGACAAGAGAGGACGTAAGGCTCAAATACCGCTATCTTGACCTTCGCAACAAGCACATTCACGACAATATACTTTTAAGATCAAAAATAATCTCGTTTCTGCGCAAAGAGATGGAAGAAATGGGCTTTGTCGAGATACAAACGCCTATTCTTACCGCATCGTCCCCCGAGGGAGCAAGGGATTATCTTGTACCGAGCAGAAAGCACAAGGGCAAGTTCTATGCGCTTCCGCAGGCACCCCAGCAGTTCAAGCAGCTCCTTATGGTGTCGGGCTTTGATAAGTATTTCCAGATAGCGCCCTGCTTCAGAGATGAGGACGCACGTCAGGACAGATCCCCGGGAGAGTTTTATCAGCTTGACTTCGAGATGGCGTTTGCACAGCAGGAGGACGTATTCGAGGTAGGCGAAAAGGTACTTTACGATACCTTTTCAAAATTTACCGACAAGTATGTGTCAAAGCCGCCGTTTGTCCGTATTCCTTACAAGGAAGCAATGCTCAGATACGGAACGGATAAGCCCGACCTTAGAAACCCCTTGATTATTCAGGACTTGACAGACTTTTTCGCAAATCACGAATTTTTAACTATTGACGGAAGAACTGTTCCGTTCAAAAACAAACTCGTTCGCGGTATCGTTGCCAACTATCTTGTCAAAAAAGATGGTAGCGGTGACGGTAAAAAGGCTTTTGAAAAGGCTATCGACGCATATTCAAGAAGCATCGGTATGAAGTTCGGCATCGGCTATATCACGTTGGAAGGTGGCGAATATAAGGGACCTATCGCAAAGTTTTTGTCGGACGAAGAAAAGAGAGAGCTGACCGAGTTAGTCGGCATTAAAGAAGGAGAAACGCTGTTCTTTATCAGCGATAACGCGAAAGTTATCAACAAACTTTCGGGCGAAATGAGAACCTGGATCGCAAACGAACTCGGACTTATCAATAGCGACGCTTTTGAGTTTTGCTATATTGTCGATTTCCCGATGTACGAAATAAACGAGGAAACCGGCAAGATAGACTTTACTCACAACCCGTTCTCAATGCCGCAGGGAGGACTTGACGCACTCTTAAACAAAGATCCGCTCACAATCCTTGCATATCAGTACGATATAGTTTGCAACGGAGTTGAACTCTCCTCGGGTGCCGTCAGAAACCACAGCCCCGAGATTATGAAGAAGGCGTTTGAAATAGCGGGCTACAGCGAGGACGTACTCAAAGAGAAGTTCTCCGCACTTTACAACGCGTTCTCCTACGGCGCACCACCTCACGCAGGTATGGCGCCCGGCGTTGACAGAATGATAATGCTCATATCGGGCGAGGAAACTATAAGGGACGTAATAGCCTTCCCGTTGAATGGCAACGCACAGGATCTTATGATGGGCGCACCCGGTACGGTAACGGAAAAGCAGTTAAGAGAGGCAAATATCAAAATAAGAGAATGACGCTTTCATATTCATAAAAGACGAGCGGTAAGCAGTGTTAAATGTTCCGTTTACCGAAAGGAGTTAATATGAAAAAAGACGAATTCGAATCAAACGAGGCAATGCGCCAAAGGATGCTCGGCATAGAAAACGACGAGGAAATCCACGGCAGCGAAGCCGAGATAAAAAAAGGAAATTTTATATCAAACATCTGGTACAGATATAAGTGGGCGATTATAATTATATCTGCTTTCATTGCCGTTTTCGTAATATTAATCGTTCAGATGGCAAAAAAGGACAAAAACGATATAACCATTATGTACGCCGGACCTAAATACGTAACGTCCGATATATACAACTCAGTTACGGGCTCCTTAACTGAAATAATGAAAGATTATAACGGCGATGGTGAGAAAAAGCTTCTTTTTTCAGCTGTGACTTATCAGAACGACGAGCAAAGAAAAGAGAGTGTAAAAGACCAAGACGTTTACGGTAAGGTAATGTCCGACGCCGCAAATAAAGAAGCTCTTGATACTATCATAAATCAGATGCGGTCAGGGCAAGTGGCGATTTATTTGATTGATCCCGGTCTTTTGAAGCAAGGTCCGTTTATGAAAGTCGAGGACGTGCTCGGCTATAAGCCCGACGAGAGCATTATGTGCGGCGAGAACGGCGTATATCTTAAAAAGACGGAATTTGCAAAGTATATGGGTGGATTTGAGGATCTGCCCGATGATACCGTCCTTTGCATAATGTCAAAGCTTGTCACAACCAAGGACGATTTGCAGCAAAACAGTATAGATCTTTTCAAAGCCATACTCAATTTCGGCGTGGACGAATAAGCAAAAGCAAGGGCTTATAATAGTAAAAAACGAGGGGGAGTGTCTGTGTTCGGGTACGTAAAGCCGGATATACCGGAACTAAAAGTAAAAGATAACGAGCTTTACAAGGCAACGTATTGCGGGCTTTGCAAAACAATGGGCAAATGCACGGGCTGTATGTCCCGCCTGACCCTCAATTACGATTTCGTTTTTCTCGCTCTTGTAAGAATGGTGCTTGAAAACGTCAAGGGCAATGTAAGAATGAGAAGATGTATGCTCCACCCGCTAAAAAAGCGCCCCGTGCTCGATATAAACACCTCGCTTGAATATTCTTCAGGAACAAGCGCCATACTTACAAAACTGAAACTCAAAGACAATATAAACGACTCACACGGATTTTCACGCTTGAAAGCAAAAATTGCCGCCACAGTGTCGCTGTTTTTCAAAAAAACGGACGAAAACCTTGCCCCGCTTGAAAAAAAGGTCGGGGAGTGTATAGATAAACTCTCGGTCTATGAACAAGAAAACGGAGATTCGGTGGATACGGCGGCGGATATTTTCGGTGAACTTCTTGCCGAGGTTGCCTCTTTCGGACTTGACGGAGCCAATTACAGGATA
>CAMETB010000109.1 GCA_945936265.1 uncultured Clostridia bacterium | reverse complement strand
ATATACGGTATTAACATAACGGTCATTTTGTGGTCCCTCTCCGATGAGAGAGTTCTTGTTGCCATAACGGCGGGAACGCTGCACCCGAAGCCTATGAGCATTGGAACGAAACTCCTGCCGGAGAGTCCTATTTTACGGAGAAGTTTATCCATAACAAACGCAACTCTTGCCATATACCCCGTATCTTCCAATATAGAAAGGAAGAAAAACAAAACGACAATAAGCGGCAGAAAGCTTAAAACACTTCCGACGCCGGCAAATACGCCGTCTATTATAAGGCTGTGGACAACGGGGTTTATCCCCCAGGCAGTGAGTCCTTTATGTACAAGGGACGTCAAAGCCGAAATTCCCATTCCGAGAAGATCGGAAAGAAATTTTCCTATAACATTAAAAGTAAGGAAAAAGATAAGAAGCATTATCGAAAAGAATATAGGCAAGGCAAGATATTTGTTTGTTAAGACATTGTCTATCTTTACACTTCTTATATGTTCCTTGCTCTCTTTGCACTTTATAACCGCTTTTTTGCAAACGCTCTCTATAAAGGAATATCGCATATCGGCAAGAGCGGCATTGGCATCAAGCCCTCTCTCCGTCTCCATCTCGACTATACTGTGGCGTATAAGTTCCTTTTCATTCTCGTTTATCTCGAGCAGTTCCTCAAAGTGTTCATCTCCCTCGATAAGTTTGTTTGCGCAGAATCGCGAGGAAATTCCTATCCTCTGCGCATGGTCTTCTATAAGGTGGGACACCGCGTGAATACAGCGGTGAACCGGTCCGGGAGAACAAAAATCCGTCACTTTCGGAAGTATTTTGTTTCTTGATACATTTACGGCGGTGTCTATAAGGTCCGATATTCCCTCGTTTTTGGACGCGCTTATTGCAACAACGGGTATCCCAAGCAGCTCCGACATTTTCATAACATCTATTGAGCCACCGTTTGAGCGTACCTCATCCATCATGTTAAGTGCCAGAACTGTAGGTATTTTAAGGTCGAGAATCTGAAGGGTAAGGTAGAGGTTCCTCTCTATATTCGTTGCGTCGACTATATTTATTATTCCGTCGGGCTTTTCGTTAAGTATGAAATCCCTCGTTACCTTCTCTTCATTTGTATAAGGTCTTATCGAATATATTCCCGGCAGATCCACAACGCTGCAATTTTTGGTTTTAAGTATTTCACCGATTTTCTGATCAACCGTAACGCCGGGGAAGTTGCCTACGTGCTGATTTGCTCCGGTAAGGCAATTAAAGAGCGTCGTCTTACCGCAGTTCTGATTTCCCACAAGAGCAAATATCATTTTTTATCCTCTTTTCCCCCTACCTCTATGCTTTTTGCATCCTCGATGCGCAAGGTAAGTTCATATCCTCTTATTCTTATTTCTATCGGATCTCCGAGAGGCGCTATTTTATGTATGGTTATCTCCGTACCCGGTATGATTCCCATATCAAGCAGGCGGAGCCTGAGTTCTCCTTCTCCGCCAACCTTTGTAACGATTGCACTTTTTCCTATCGGAAGTTTGTCAAGTGTCATATTTATACACTCCTCATGCACTTTTCATTTATCTCATATCGGCTATGTCGAGTATAAGGCGCTCGGTCTTTTCCCAGCCGAGGCAAGGATCGGTTATAGATTTCCCGTAAATGCCTTCCTCCGCCTTCTGACATCCGTCCTCTATGTACGACTCTATCATAAGTCCTTTGACGAGCTTGTAAACATCTTTGCTGTAACGGGTGCTTTCAAGTATCTCCTTTGAGATCCTTATCTGCTGTTCCCATTTCTTGCCTGAGTTTGAGTGATTGACATCCACTATTACCGCCGGATTTGCAAGAGAAGTCTTTGCATAAGTATCCGCAAGGAAAATAAGATCTTCGTAATGATAGTTCGGCTGTGACTGCCCGTGCTTATTTACATAGCCCCTGAGTATGGCGTGAGCCATCGGATTGCCCTTGCTTTCAACCTCCCAGCCCCTGTATATGAAAGTGTGCGGATGCTGAGCGGCGGTTATCGAGTTCATCATAACTGATATATCTCCGCTTGTCGGATTCTTCATGCCGACGGGTATGTCAAGTCCGCTTGCGGTTAGTCTGTGCTGTTGATTTTCAACCGATCTTGCGCCTATTGCTACATAAGAGAGAAGATCGGAGAGATATCTGTGATTTTCGGGATAAAGCATCTCGTCGGCGCACGAAAAACCAGTTTCCTCAATAGCCTTCATATGAAGTTTTCTTATGGCAATAAGACCCTTTAACATATCCGGCTTTTCGTTGGGGTTCGGCTGGTGGAGCATCCCCTTGTAGCCGTCTCCCGTCGTTCTCGGCTTGTTCGTATATATTCTCGGAATAATGACTATCTTGTCTTTTACCTTTTCCTGAACCTTACGGAGCCTCGAAACATAATCAAGCACGGCGTCCTCTCTGTCAGCGGAGCAGGGACCTATTACAAGAATAAACTTATCGCTCTTTCCCGTAAATACATCCTGTATCTCTTTATCATTCGCCTTTTTTACCATGGAAAGTTCCTCGGAAATAGGATACATCTCCTTTATCTCCTTCGGAGTCGGAAGTTTCCTTTTGAAATCCATATTCATTTTATTGTATCTCCTTGTTTTTTATCAAAGAATTTTCTGTTTTTTGTCGAAAGTCGCATCATTTCCTTCATTTTATCCGTATCGCCCTTTTCAAGCGCATTTCTCAGAACCGTGAAATTTGAAATAAACAAATCCATCTGTGAAAGAAGTTCGTCTCTGTTGAGCATAAAAAGTTCACTCCACATGTCTTCGTTTATCTTCGCTATTCTCGTAAGATCACGGAAGGAATCTCCCGTGTAATCGACAAGATGCTCCGACGGTTTGCATGTCATAAGCGCAACCGCTATACAGTGCGTAAGTTGGGAAAGAAAGCCTATCATCTCATCGTGCTTTTTCGGGTTTAAAACGCTTATTCTTGCAAAGCCGAGAATTTCGCCAAGTTCACGGCAAGTTGAAATTGCCTCGGGAGTGTTTTTATCTGTCGGCGTCACTATATAATTTGCACCCTTAAATATATTTTTATCGCTGTTTTCGACGCCATATACCTCGCGGCCTGCCATCGGATGAGCGCCTATAAACTCTATTCCGTCCCTTAAAAGTGACTGGACCTTGTCAACCACTCCGCATTTTACGCCCGTGACGTCGGTAAGGAGCGCCCCGTCCTTTATGTAGTCCTGATACTTGTCTATCCATTCTATAAAGATATGAGGATAAAGTGCAAAAACTATCAGATCGAATTGCTTGACATACTCTTTTTTTACATCGGTGGAGCCGCTTTTTATTATTCCTTTTTTCATAGCATACTCAATTGATGACGCGCTCCTTGTAATCGCCCCAACATAGTATCCCTTGTCCGTAAGTGCCTCGGCGTAACTTCCGCCTATCAGCCCAAGACCCACTATGAGTATTTTTGTATCTTTATCAAATTTCATAGGAAACCTCCACTCCGAGTGCCTTTAAGTCTTCAAAGAAGTTCGGATAACTTTTATCGACGGCTTCTGCACCTTCTATCTCTCCGCCGAAAAGTGTCAATATGACCGAGAGTGCCATTACTATTCTGTGATCGTTGTGAGAGCAAAGCGCCTTTTCCGGCTTATGAAGCTCTCTTTTATAAACAGTGAGAGAATTTTCAAAAATATCGACACGCCCTCCCATTTTTTCAAGTTCGCAAGCCATTGCTTGTGCCCTGTCGCTTTCCTTTATTTTAAGTCGCCTCGTACCCGTCAGCGTTGCGCCGTTGCAAACTGCCGCAATGGCTATTAATATCGGGGCAAGATCGGGACAGCCTGAAACATCAAGCGTAGGTATTCCCGTTTTGAGCTTTTCAAAGTATTCGGAGTACACTCTGTCGGGCTGATATGTGTTTTTGTTAAGACCTTTTACCGACACGTGACCGCCCAAAACGTTAAATGCGTCAAGAAAAGCGCCGTTTGACATATCGCCCTCGACAAACGAATTTATCGGGGTGTATTTCTGATTTCCGTCTATATATATTTTGTTATCTTCAAGTTTTATTCTGATACCAAAGCGCGATATCACATCGGCGGTTATAAGTATATAGCCTTTACTCTCCTGCGGAGTCGTAATATTTATTATACTGTCTCCGTCAAGTATCGGCAAAGCAAACATCAGTCCACTTATAAACTGACTGCTTATATCCCCTCTTACATCAAAGACACCGGGTTTTAATTTTCCCTCAAGACGTATCCGATTTTCTGATTTTTCAAGGAGTATGTTCTGTTTTTTACATATGTCCTCGTAAACCTCAATGCCTCTTGAAATAAGTTTTTCAGTACCGTAAAACTCAGACACTCCACCGAGTGAAAGCGCTATCGGAATAAAAAATCTCAGAGTGCTTCCGCTCTCGCGGCACATAAACTTTTTCACCGTCGCATTTGCAACGGAATTGCCGCAAATCCCGCAGATTTCAGCGGTTGTACCGTTTATTTTGCATTTTGCGCCGAGTTCTTTTATACAGTCAAGAGTTGCTGAAATATCCTCGCTTTTTGCTATATTGTTTACTGTACTTTGCCCGCTTGCAAGAGACGAGCATATTAACATTCTGTGAGCGTAACTTTTCGACGGAGGAGCGTAAATTTCCCCTCTTG
>CAMETB010000108.1 GCA_945936265.1 uncultured Clostridia bacterium | reverse complement strand
AGGGGGACGTTGTTATAGCGTTGCCCTCAAGCGGCGTTCACTCAAACGGATTTTCTCTCGTGCGCAAGGTTTTCGACGTTGAAAACGCAGACTTAAACGCATATTCAGAAGAGCTCGGCGACACTCTCATAAACACGCTTCTTGCCCCTACCGAGATATACGTAAAGCCCATGCTTGCACTCTTTGAAAAGGTTAAAGTAAAGGGCGTTTCGCACATCACGGGCGGCGGCTTTTACGAGAATATACCGAGAAGCATTCCAAAGGGATACGGCGCAAAAATAGAAAAGAAAAATGTCAGGGTTCTGCCTATATTTAACCTTATAAAGAGTGTTGGCAAAATATCGGAAAGAGATATGTTCAACACGTTTAATATGGGCGTCGGAATGAGCGTTATCGTATCAAAAGAGGACGCCGATAAGGCAATAAGCACCCTCAAAGAAAACGGAAAGAACGCTTACATAATCGGGGAAATAGTAAAGTCCGATGACGGAGTAATATTATGTTGAAGGCTAATATTGCCGTTCTGGTATCGGGCGGCGGCACCAATCTGCAAGCAATTATAGACGCCGAAAAGAACGGAATTATAAAAAGCGGCACGGTAAGAATAGTCATCTCAAATAAAAGTGACGCATACGCGCTCAAAAGAGCAGAAAAAGAGAACATAGAAGCCGCCGTTGTCACAAAGGACGGACGAACAAAGCGGGAATTTGAGAAAGAAATAATGAAAATTCTCGATTCGCACGCAATCGATCTTATAGTCCTTGCAGGCTTTATGTGTATTCTGAGCGAAAATTTTACATCTCATTATAAAGACAGAATAATAAACGTCCATCCCTCTCTCATACCGTCATTTTGCGGCGAGGGATTTTACGGACTTAAAGTACATAAGGCGGCACTTGATTACGGCGTTAAGGTAAGCGGTGCAACCGTTCACTATGTAAACGAAGTACCCGACGGCGGCAGGATAATAATGCAAAAGGCAGTCGAGGTACAAGAGGGAGATACGCCCGAAACATTACAAAGGAGAATAATGGAGCAGGCGGAGTGGATAATACTCCCCGCATCGTGCGAAAAGGTTTGCAAACGGATAACAGAGGAGAGAAAGTAATGGATATTTACAAAATAAGCCCCATAGGAGAACTTCTTAAAGACAACACCTATCCCGGCAGAGGAATAATTGTCGGAAAAAGCGAGGACGGGAAATACGCCGTGTGCGCGTATTTCATAATGGGCAGAAGCGCAAACAGCCGTAACCGCGTATTCACAAAGAAGGACGGAGAGGTTTATACCGAGCCGTACGACGCTTCGAAGGTAGAGGACCCGTCACTCATAATTTATTCGGCAGTTAAAAAGTATAATAATACGCTCATAGTCACAAACGGCGATCAGACCGATACTATTTATAACTCCTTAAAAGCGGGCAAATGTATGAGGCACGCTCTGAGAACGAGAAAATTTGAGCCGGACGCACCGAATTTCACACCGAGAATAAGTGCCTGCCTTAATTTTGACGGCGGTTATTCGTATGAGATGAGCATACTCAAAAGCGCCGACGAAAAAGGATGCGCCTGCAACAGATATTTTTATGAGTACGAAGCGCTTGACGGAGTAGGGCACTTTATCCATACTTATGTTTGCGACGGCAACCCGATACCGACATTTCAGGGCGAGCCGGAAAGAGTGAAAATACCGTCCGATATAGACGCTTTTACAAGTGAAATATGGAACTCTCTTAATGAGCAGAATAAAATTTCTCTTTACGTCCGCTATACTTCAATAGAGGACGGGAGCGAAACGGACAGACTTATAAACAAAAACAAGTGAGGTTTAGCAGAATGAAGGACAGAGAACATTATATATCACCTTTCTCAACGAGATACGCAAGCGACGAGATGCAGTACGTCTTTTCGGAGCGTTTTAAGTTCGGCACCTGGCGCCGCCTTTGGATAGCGCTTGCAAAAGCCGAGAAAAAACTCGGTCTTGACATAACCGACGAACAGATAGCGGAACTCGAAGCAAATAAGGATAATATAAATTTTGAGGTAGCCGAGGAGCGTGAAAAGATCGTTCGTCACGATGTTATGAGCCATGTTTACGCATACGGCAAGCAGTGCCCGTCTGCGGAGGGCATAATACACCTCGGCGCAACCTCCTGCTACGTTGGCGATAATACCGATATTATAATTCTGAGAGATGCTTCGGGTATAATTCTTAAAAAAGCAGTTCAGGTAATAAAAAATCTATCCCGCTTTGCCGAGAAATATAAATCTCTCCCTTGCCTTGCATATACCCATCTTCAGCCCGCACAGCTTACAACCGTGGGCAAAAGAGCAACCCTTTGGATAAACGAACTTTGCTATGACATAGCCAATCTCGAATTTCAGCTCTCACGCCTTAAACTGCTCGGCTCTAAGGGAACGACAGGCACGCAGGCAAGCTTTATGGAACTTTTCTCGGGGGATGAGAAAAAAGTAAAGGAACTTGAAAGGCTTATTTCCGAGGAAATGGGCTTTGACGGGTGCGTTGAGGTAAGCGGACAGACTTATTCGAGAAAGATAGACGCATATTTTCTCTCCGTCCTTTCGGGCTTTGCGCAGAGCGCATATAAATTCTCAAACGATATGCGTATTCTTCAATCATTTGAGGAAATGGAGGAACCGTTTGAGAAAAATCAGATAGGCTCGTCCGCTATGCCTTATAAGAGAAACCCGATGAGATGCGAGAGAATTTCGTCTCTTGCAAGGTACGTAATAGCCGACGCCGTAAACCCCGCAATGACGGCGGGAACGCAGTGGTTTGAGCGCACGCTCGACGACAGCGCCAACAAGCGCATTTCCGTTGCCGAGGCATTTCTGGCAGTCGATGCAATACTCAACATATATATAAACGTAACCTCCTCCCTCGTAGTCTATGATAAAGTGATAACGAGAAGAGTTATGGAAAAACTTCCGTTTATGGCTACCGAAAACATAATGATGGAATGCGTAAAGCGTGGCGGCAACAGACAGGAGCTCCACGAGGCGCTCCGCGTACATTCGCAAAGTGCGGCTTCAAAGGTTAAACTTGAGGGTGGTACAAACGACCTTATAGACCGTATAGCCGCCGATCCTCTGTTCCCGATTACCAAAGAGGAAATAATAGAAAAACTTGACCCGAAGGAGTATATAGGCAGATGTCCGTCACAGGTTGACGAATTTCTTAATGACGTAGTATCTCCAATCATAGAGAAGTACGGAAAAGAAGAAATAAGCGAAGAATTAAAGGTTTAAGGAGAGAAAAATGAAAGAATTTGAACTTAAATACGGATGCAACCCAAACCAGAAACCCGCAAGAATATATATGGAAAACGGAAACGATCTTCCTATAGAAATTCTTTCGGGCAGACCTGGATATATCAATTTTCTCGACGCTTTTAACTCGTGGCAACTTGTCAAGGAATTAAAGGAGGCGACGGGGCTTTGCGCCGCAACCTCGTTCAAGCACGTAAGCCCGACATCTGCGGCAGTAGGAATAAAACTCCCCGAAAAACTCAAAAGGGCTTGCTTTGTCGACGATATAGACGGACTTGACGACTCCCCCCTTGCATGCGCTTACGCAAGAGCGAGAGGAACGTACAGAATGTGCTCATTCGGCGACTGGATAGCACTCTCCGACGTTTGCGACGAGGTAACCGCAAAGCTCATAAAAAGAGAAATATCGGACGGAGTAATAGCACCCGGATATACTCCCGAAGCGCTTGAAATATTGAAGACAAAAAGAAACGGGAATTACAACATAGTCAAAATCGACCCCTCTTACGTACCGGAGGAAAAGGAGCGTAAGCAGGTTTTCGGCATAACTTTCGAGCAGGGAAGAAACAACTTTACAATAAATAAGGACTTGCTTGGCAACATAGTAACGGAAAACAAGAACTTGCCCGACGATGCCGCAAGGGATCTTATAATATCGCTTATAACTCTTAAATATACGCAGTCAAACTCCGTTTGCTACGCTTACGGCGGACAGGCAATAGGCGTCGGTGCGGGTCAGCAGTCAAGAATACATTGTACCCGTCTTGCGGGAACGAAGGCGGATACGTGGCATCTGCGCCAGAGCGACAAGGTGCTTAACCTTCCGTTTTTACCCACACTTTCACGCCCCGACAGAGATAACGTAATAGACGGATACATAAATAAAAACGAAGAAGACGTCTGCGCAGACGGAAATTGGCAGAAGTATTTTACAAGACAACCCGAGAGATTTGAGGCGGAGGAGATGAGAGCTTATCTTGATACGATAAGCGGCGTTTCCCTCGGTTCCGATGCGTTTTTCCCGTTTGACGACAATATTGAGAGGGCGAAGAGAAGCGGCGTTTCGTACATAGCGGAACCGGGTGGATCGATACGTGACGATATTGTTATAAAATGCTGTGATAAATACGGAATGGTAATGGCATTTACCAAAATGAGATTGTTCCACCATTGATTTTATACCTGTGAGGTAATGATATGAAGATAATGGTTGTCGGCGGTGGCGGACGAGAGCACGCCATAATAAAAAAGTTAAAGGAAAATAAAAGCGTAACCGAAATATACGCCTTGCCGGGCAACGGCGGCATGCATGCTGATGCCGTATGCGTTCCGATAGGTGCAAAGGATATTCCCGC
>CAMETB010000107.1 GCA_945936265.1 uncultured Clostridia bacterium | reverse complement strand
ACGATGAACTCGGCGAGATAGAACTCCCCGACGGGAGTATCAGGCGTTGCCGTGTGCTTGAGATAAACGGTTCTAATGTACTGGTACAGCTTTTTGACAGCGCGGCGGGAATAAATCTCTCCGAGAGCAAAGTAAGATTTACGGGTCACGGCGTTGAACTCGGAGTTTCCCGCGATATGCTCGGCAGAGTATTCAACGGAATGGGTGAGGTCATCGACGGAGGGGCTAAGATAATCCCGGAAAAATCTCTCAATATAAACGGCACTCCGATAAACCCGGCGGCAAGAAAGTATCCGGACGAATTTATACAGACGGGCGTTTCCACAATAGACGGACTTAATACTCTTGTCAGAGGACAAAAACTTCCTATCTTTTCGGGCTCGGGTATGCCGCATGCAAGTTTTGCGGCGCAGATAGCACGTCAGGCAAAGGTAAGAGGAACGGACTCCAAGTTTGCCGTCGTATTTGCGGCAATAGGAATAACGTTTGAGGAGGCGGACTTCTTTATCTCCGACTTCAAAAAGACGGGCGCAATAGACCGTACCGTTCTCTTTATAAATCTTGCGTCGGACTCGGCAATAGAGCGTATTTCAACACCGCGTATGGCGCTTACCGCCGCAGAGTATCTCGCATTTGAGTGCGATATGCACGTTCTTGTCATAATGACGGATATAACCAACTATGCGGAGGCATTAAGAGAGGTGTCTGCGGCAAGGAAGGAAGTGCCGGGCAGAAGAGGCTACCCGGGATATCTCTATACCGATCTTGCAACAATGTATGAAAGAGCGGGACGCAAGGTGGGCAGTGAAGGCTCAATCACAATGATACCGATACTCACAATGCCCGAAGACGATAAAACCCACCCGATCCCCGACCTTACGGGATATATAACCGAGGGACAGATAATAATGTCGCGTGAAATGTACAGAAAGGGTTATATGCCGCCAGTTGACGTTTTGCCGTCGCTTTCCCGACTTAAAGATAAGGGAATAGGTAAGGGCAAGACGAGAGAGGACCACGCAAACACCATGAACCAACTTTTCTCAAGCTACGCAAGAGGAAAGGAAGCCAAGGAACTTATGGTCGTTCTCGGTGAGGCGGCGCTCTCGCCTGTTGACAGGCTTTACGCAAAGTTTGCCGACGCATTTGAGGCAAGATATATAAATCAGGGATTTTACGAGAACAGAACTATAGAGGAAACTCTCGATATAGGCTGGGAACTTCTTAAAATACTTCCGAGATCGGAAATGAAGAGAATAAAACCTGAAATACTCGATAAGTATTGGCCGCTTTGATAAGTCTTAAAGAAAGGAGGTGCCCGATATGGCAGGTATAAAAGTCAATCCGACGAGGATGGAACTCAAAAAAATAAAGGGGCGTCTTCTTACCGCAAGGAGAGGGCATAAACTTCTCAAAGACAAGAGAGACGAGCTTATGAAGCAGTTTCTCGAAACGGTGAGGGAGGCAAAGGAGCTGCGCAGAAAAGTGGTAAGTGCGCTCGCCTCTTATACGAACAATTTTGAAACCGCCTCGGCGGTAATGGACAAAAAAGCGATGACCGAGTCGCTTATGCTTCCGAAGACGGAGGGCGTTTTAGATATCGCTTTCAAAAACGTGATGAGCGTTACCGTGCCGCAGTTCAATTTTGAAATACAGGGCTCCTCGGGAAGAAACTACGGATACGCTTTTACTTCGGGAGAACTTGACGACGCTTTGTCGGAGCTCGGCAATATTCTGCCCGACCTTATAAGACTTGCGGAGCTTGAAAAAACCTCGTTGTTGCTTTGCGACGAGATAGAGAAAACGCGCCGCAGAGTAAACGCGCTCGAGTATATAATGATACCGAATTATGAAAAAACCATAAAGGAAATTTCGAGCAAACTTGAAGAAAACGAGCGCGGCAACCGCACAAGACTTATGAAAGTCAAGGATATGATGGTAAAGGCACAGATAGAGCAGTCAAAAGCATTGCTTGACGAGGAATAATTGATATAACCGCAATATTTCACACAAATCAAATATATAACTTTTGAGTAAGGAGATTTATATGAAATTTTTAAGTTGGCTTTTCAATTTCAGCGCCAGACACGCGTCAGATATGAGGCGCTACGAAAAGGGCAAGACCGGAACGAGAATATTCGTTATGATTTTGCTCACATTCCTCGTCGCCGCAACGCTCGGAGTGGAATATTGGGCTATTTCGCTCTTTGACGAAAACTTTTTGTACGGTTTGCTTGTCGTTATACTTTTGTTTATTCCGCTTGTCGCCACAACCATTGAATTTTGCGGATTTTACAGTTTTGTCGGCTTCCGTATGTTCTTCTGGGGAGTAATTTCCTCTGCCGCACGCAAAGCGGACAAAAAGATAAGAGCGAAAAAGGCGGCTGCACAAGAGGATATACCGGCTTCGGAGGTGACGGAGCCCGATACCGAACTTGACCACTCCGAAAAGACGCATAAAGCGCTTGATTTGGTAGTCGGCATTTTAGGAATATTGCTCGCCATTGCCACTATCGTGCTTGCCGTTTCCTTTATAGCTAACCGATAAAAAATACTTCTTAATAACACCTGAATCTGCTTGACTGACATCAGTCAGGCAGATTTTGCGTTGCTTATTATGAAAATATTGACAAATATGTTTTTATACTGTATAATAAAACTGAGAAAGTACAAATCTGTAAAATTACGTCGGTATATTAAGGAGGAAATATGAGCAAAAAAATAATATCGTTTATCATTTGCATTTTGATGCTGTCATCTTTAATATCGTGTAATAACAAAGATGATACAAGCGGTACGGACACTCAAAGTGCCACCCAAAGCGATACCGATAGTGTGACAGACAGCGCTACAAGCGATACCGAGAGCCAGAATCCCGATATTGACGATAATGGAAACATTACCGAAGTTACAACCGTTCAAACGAAAAAATATTACAAAGAAATCGAATCGGATTACGTCAAAGGAGCAGACGGTATAGTGTACGAAAGGGACCCGATATTCCTTGACAGCGGTTTTGAGATGAAAAAACAGTCACAGTACAGGGTACTCTCATCTCAAAGCGAATTGCAAGCCTTTACATTATTGAATCACGACAATATTGATGAAAAAGTTTTTGAAGACAATTATATCGTTGCCATTCTTTATTATTTCAGTGGCTCCCCAAGTTACTCTCGCTCGGTGGCAGGCTTTTACGATGCCGATTTCAAGAACGCTGAAACAGACAAAATAACAATGGACACTTATTATAACGGCACTGATTCAGTAGAGGTTGTGGAAGACGTCTATAGGCTGTACTTCATAGTCGTGCCGAAAAATGAGATTGAAAAATCCGACGGAAATTGCAGCATAACCGTAAATGAAAACGTGTTGGAATCTTATAACGGTGCTTATTTCACTGAAAGCACCACCAATGAAACGAAAGCGTATTTCGTAAAAGATAAACAAGCCAAGGAGAATATAAAAATACTCGATACGGTATCAACATTCTGGTCGTCGTACCCCTTTATCGCAATTCATCTGGATAAAGCCATTGAAACCGATTTTATAGTTAACGGATTCAAGTATGAAAACGGCGAAATTTATATAACCGTTGAGATTTTTGAAAAGTCAGAGATGCCCGATTTACATGACATATCGGCAAATCTTATTACCGTATCTCTGCTTCCTTACTATATGGGAACAGATGTCCCCGATGGTATTCCGTCGGATTGCGAAATAAACATCCCCGATGATATTCCGTCAGATTGCAAAATAAACGTTATATTCAATAACGTAGTATCAATAAATTAAAAGTTTTAACAGAGATATTTATAAAGAAAATGGCTGACATAACTGTGTCAGCCATTCTTGATGAGTATTTTATTTTTCAATTACGAAAATCGGGTTTTCGGAAACTTTAACGGTTACATAGCCGTCTTTGTTTTCAAGGTCGGAGCGCCTGCCGTTGTAGTGTTCGTTTGCAAGTTCGGCAAGTGTAAAGTCGCCCTCTCCGACTTTAAGTTTATATCCCGGCACCTTCGTTCCGTCGGAGGTTATGCACCATACGGCATATCTTGCTTTTTTGTCGTCAGTTACGTACTTAAACACCTTGACGTATTCGTTGAGTGATTCTATCTCGCAGTCAAACGAGGTATTTCCGAGAATTTCTTTAAGAGAATAAACATAGTAGAAAGAGTCCTTTTTATTTCCCTGAATAAGATTGTTTGCGCTTATTTCAATAGGGAAACGCACAAGGCCGGACGATCCGTATTTTCCTACAGCGGTTTCCTCCGGACCACAATCGCGTGACATATACATAGCGGCTCTTTCAAGACCTATGGAACTTAAAAGCAGATATTCCCGCACGAGCCACATAGCCTGAACCTGTCTGCCCGTGTATTCGGCATATGCGTGAGCCGATGTTGATGTTTTGTAGTCCTGATTAGTGTCCCAGCCAAATTCTGTAAGCCATATTTCAAGCTCGGGGTGGTATCTGTCACGCCAATCGATTATTTCTTCAAAAGCACCTGTTATGTTGCCTTCTTCGGGGCTCACTCCTACAAATACTTTTTCTCCGACATCGCCCCTGTCCTCTATATTGACATCAACATGCTTTATAAGCCCTGCTTTGTCAACCGATTTTCCGCAATAGCGGTGAGCGTTTATTACGTCAAACGGGAGTTTGCCGTCGGCACGGTTGTATTTTGCCCAGAACTCCATGGCTTTTAAGTAGTTCATATTAAG
>CAMETB010000106.1 GCA_945936265.1 uncultured Clostridia bacterium | reverse complement strand
ACCCGATGTCCTGTGCTTTTATGGTCGGAGTGAGAAGATTCGAACTTCCAAGTGCCCTCCACCGTCGCATAGTCGTCGCAAGTGCCTCGGTACACTCGGCGCTTGTGACTTCTTGCTTTGGGCGGCTCCCTTCGCCAAAAACAACTCACCGAGTTATTTTTGGCTCGCTCCCCCTTGGTCCCGAGTTGGTTCGGGACTGAAAAAGCCATAAGTTCAACCTATCGCTTCAATTATAAAAGCACAGGACATCGAGTGATGTCCTGTGCTTTTATGGTCGGAGTGAGAAGATTCGAACCTCCGGCCTCTTGGTCCCGAACCAAGCGCTCTACCAAGCTGAGCCACACCCCGTTTTATATGTCTTTATTCAACGCTTTAATATTCTATCACAACTTATCTTCGTTGTCAATAGTATTTTTTCAAAAAACGCCACCTTATTTGAAGCGGCAAAATGCTTATCCGAAAAAATCAAAAAAGCGCAAAAACGGTGCACAAAAAAGTTGTAATTTGTCTTTTCGGGTGCTAAAATATAAAAAGAAAGCAAAAGAGAACTGCTTGTCGGAGGTGCTTTATGAAAGACGTTATTTCGGTAAACACAATGCGTGAAAGTGACGCTTATACAATAAAAAATTACGTATCGTCAAAGGAACTTATGTACCGTGCGGCAAACGGAATTTACGAAAGCGTTACATGGCACGGCAAGGTAGCCATAGTGTGCGGTACGGGAAATAACGCGGGCGACGGATATGCGCTCGCTTTGATACTCAGACAAAACGGCATTTATTGCGACATATTCCTCATAAAAGAGAAGTTTTCCGAGGACGGTTTTTATTATTTCAACAAATGTATGGAAAGCGCGATACCCTGCCTCGTTTATTCGGGTGAAGATTTTTCAGACTACGATATGATAGTTGACTCCATTTTCGGCACAGGCTTTCACGGTGAGGTCGGTGAAGCGGAGACAAAAATTATAAAGGCGATAAACAAAAGCGGGAAATACGTCGTTTGCGCAGACATAAACAGTGGGCTTAACGGAGATAACGGCTTGACTTCCTCCGTGTGCGTAAAATCGGATATAACCGTATCAATAGGAACACTAAAGCCCGGACATTTACTCAATATGGCAAAGGACAATATATCAAAACTCGTAAATTGCGATATAGGGATAAAATCCGTAAACAGACCCTATGGACTTATTGAATCTTCCGACGTAAAAAAGATTTTCCCCAAAAGAGCCAACTTTTCAAACAAGGGGACTTACGGCTATATAACCTTAATAGGTGGCTCTTACGAGTACAGCGGAGCCGCAAAGCTTGCAAATTTGTCGCTTTCCGCATTAAAAGCGGGCGGGGGAGTGGTAAGACTTGCGGTGCCGAGATGTATATGCGACGGTGTTATGCCATATCTTTTGGAAAGCACGCTTTTCCCGCTTGACGACTCCGACGGGGCGATACGTTTTTCAGAAAAACAGATACAGGGTGCCATGAAAAACTCAAAAGCGGTTGCTGTCGGTATGGGAATGGGAGAGCGTGGAGATAACCTTAAAATAATTGAATATATCCTTAAAAACTATGAAATTCCCGTAATAATAGATGCCGACGGACTGAATGCCCTTGCAAAAACAGATATGTCGCTTGTCAGAAACACAAGGTGCCGTGTAATATTAACACCACACCTCGGGGAATTTTCGCGCCTGACGGGACTTCTGATAGAGGAAATAGAGAAAAACCCCGTTGAAGTGTCTAAAAAATACGCAAAAGAGAACTCCGTAATATTGCTCTTAAAGGGACCAACTACAATAATAACAGACGGTGAAAGAGTAGTATTTTCAGATACAGGATGCCCCGGAATGGCAACGGCGGGTAGCGGTGACGTGCTTTCGGGAATACTTGCGGGCATATGCTCGGCAAACGCCTGCTCGGACGATATGCTCCTTTGCGTAGCGTCGGGAGCATATATAAACGGCAGGGCAGGAGAGATAGCACAGAAAAGGACGAACTATGTGAGTATGGTCGCCTCCGACACGGTAAACGGCATAGAAAAGGCGATAAGCGAAATATTAAACTCTTAAAAAGCCGACAGAGTGTTTGATTTTTTATTAAAGGGCGTTACTTCAACGATAAAATATTTCCGTTTTTAAAAAAATACTTGACAAAATGACTTTGCGGTGATAAAATAGCAACATATTATTAAAAGCGTTTGAGCAAAAAGGAGTAATGTTCCGAAAACTTAAAGAGAGTCGCCGTTTGGTGCGAGGCGATAGGGAGTAGGTTCGTGAAATACATTTTGTTAGCTTTGCGTTGAACATAAGTAGGCGCAACGGTTGCAACCGTTACATTGCAGGGCAATTCTTGCCCGATAAGGCTTTGATTGTGAAATTAAGGTAAAGCAGAGTGGTAACACGATAAACTCGTCCCTGCACCTCTTTTTGAGGTGCGGGATTTTTTGTATTTATCCGCTTTTGCGGTGTAAATAAACTTTGGGAGAAATTTTCAGGAGGAAAGAAAAATGAAAAAAATTCTATCATTAGTATTGGCAGCGGCACTCATTTTAACACTTTGTCTGTCGTTTGCGTCCTGCAACAATGAAAGCACCACAGAAACAACAACGGAAAGCAAAAAGTACACCGTAGGAATACTTCAGCTTGCACCTCACGTTGCACTTGATGCGGCAACCGAGGGCTTCAAACAGGCTCTTATCGACAGACTCGGAGCTGACAACGTTTCGTTTGATTTTCAAAACGCCGCAGGAGACCCCAACACCTGCGCTACGATAGCTTCGAGCTTTGTATCAAAGAACGTTGATCTCATATTGGCAAATGCAACCCCTGCCCTTCAGGCAGTTGCAAACGCAACGATCGATATACCGATTCTCGGTACTTCCGTTACGGAATATGGAACGGCTCTTGGCATAAATGACTTTAACGGAACGGTCGGCGAAAATATTTCGGGAACGTCTGACCTTGCTCCTCTTACCGAGCAGGCAGATATGATACTCTCACTTGTCCCCGCTGCAAAGAAGGTAGGACTTCTTTACTGTTCTGCCGAAGCAAACTCGGCATATCAGGTAAAGGTTGTTGAGGAATATCTTGCAACTAAGGGCGTTACCTGCAAAAGATATCCGTTCTCGGATACCAACGACGTAAGTGCGGTTACGGAGAAAGCAGCAAGCGAGAGCGACGTAATATACGTTCCTACCGATAACACTGCCGCTACTTGCGCAAATACGATAGGAAGCGTTGTAAGACGCACAAAGACTCCCATAATAGCAGGAGAAGAGGGAATATGTTCCGGTTGCGGAGTAGCTACGCTCTCCATAAGCTACTATGACCTCGGCTACAAGACAGGTCTTATGGCTGCCGACATACTCACGGGCGCAAAGAACGTTTCCGAAATGCCGATTCAGTACGTAGATACATTTACAAAGAAATACAATGCGGAGATAGCAACAGAGCTCGGCGTAACCATTCCCGAGGGATACGTTGCAATAGGAAACTGATATGGGTTTATTAAACGCTCTGCCGGGAGCTATCGCCCAGGGAATGATCTGGGGCATCATGGCAATCGGCGTCTACATCACCTATAAACTGCTGGACGTGGCCGACCTGACGGTGGGCGGCTCTTTCTGTACCGGTGCCGCAGTTTGTGCGGTTATGGTAGCTTTGGGGTGCAACGTATGGGTTTCCATGCTTTGCGCTTTGATTGCCGGCGCCCTTGCCGGACTTCTTACCGGGCTTTTTCACACCTTTATGGGAATACCCCCGATTCTTTCGGGAATACTTACCCAGCTTATTCTTTGGTCGGTAAACCTCAAAATAATGGGCAGAGCGAACGTAGCGTTGCCCGCAAGAAATTATTTTCTTACCGTCACGCAGCTTGAAAGAACAAGATCAATTCTCACTCTTGTCGCTTTCTGCGCCGTTGTAATCGCAATACTTTATTGGTTCTTCGGTACGGAGAGAGGCTGCTCGTTGCGCGCTACCGGTTGCAATATGAATATGAGCCGTGCGCAAGGTATAAACACAAGCACCAACATAATTATCGGCCTTATGATCTCAAACGGCCTGGTTGCACTTGCGGGTTCTTTGCTCGCACAGTACCTCGGTCAGTCCGATATAAATATGGGTAGAGGAGCGATAGTTATAGGACTTGCCGCAGTTATAATCGGCGAGGCTTTGTTCTCTCGTATATCGCGCAATTTTGCGGTAAGACTTGCCGGGGTTATCGGCGGCGGAATAATCTATTATATAGTCTATCAGGTCGTTATATTTATCGGACTTGACGCGGATCTTCTCAAGATGCTCTCGGCGATTGTCGTTGCGATATTCCTTGCCGTTCCTTATTGGAAAAAGAAGTATTTCACAAAGATGAAGCCGGAGAAGAAGGAGGAGAACGGCGATGCTTGAACTTATAAACGTTTACAAAACCTTCAATCCCGGCACGGTAAATCAGAAAGTGGCACTTGCCGGGCTTAACCTCACCTTAAAAGACGGAGATTTCGTCACCGTCATAGGCGGAAACGGCGCGGGAAAGAGCACCATGTTAAACGCCATTGCGGGAGTATGGAAGCCCGACGCAGGTAAGATAAAGATAGACGGCGTTGACGTTACGAATATGCCCGAATACAAAAGGGCAAAATTCCTCGGCAGAGTTTTTCAGGACCCTATGATGGGAACTGCCGCGGATATGGAGATACAGGAAAATCTTGCTCTTGCAAAAAGAAGAGGAAAAGATGTTTCTATTCATCTTTTTGGTCAGGAAG
>CAMETB010000105.1 GCA_945936265.1 uncultured Clostridia bacterium | reverse complement strand
GTCCTCGAGGATAACGAGATCCTGTGATCTGAAGCCTGCTACTCCATGCGCTCGGTTGCGAGGTGCATGCAATAGCAGGCTTCAGATCACAGGATCTCGTTATCCTCGAGGACGAGTTCAAGGCAGCATCGTCAAAATTCGTCCTTATGACCGATGACGGAACGGCAGGCAAGAAAGGACTTGTTACCGATGCTCTTAAAGAACTCATAGAGCGCGGTGAAAAATATGATGAGGTAATCACCATAGGGCCGCTTATCATGATGAAATTCGTATGCGCACTTACAAAACAGTACGGAATAAAGACCGTCGCTTCCATGAACCCGATAATGATAGACGGAACCGGGATGTGCGGTTGTTGCCGTCTTACCGTAGGAGGAAAGACGGTGTTTGCCTGCGTTGACGGACCGGATTTTGACGGCCACCAGATAGATTTCGACGAGGCAATGGCAAGAGGAGATATGTATAAGTCCTTTGAGACGAAGAAGCGTGAAGAGGTATGCAATCTCTTCAAGAAGGAGGTTCAGTAATATGCCTAATATGTCGCTTAAGAAAAATGCAATGCCCGTTCAGGAGCCGGATGTAAGAAATAAAAACTTCAAAGAGGTTGCCCTCGGATATACGAAGGAACAGGCCATGGACGAGGCAACAAGATGCCTTAACTGCAAAAATAAGCCTTGCGTTTCGGGATGTCCCGTAAAAATATACATACCCGCTTTTATCGAACAGGTAGCAAAGGGAGATTTTGAGGAAGCATACAGAATAATATCGCTCTCGTCGAGTCTGCCTGCCGTCTGCGGACGTGTCTGCCCGCAGGAAAATCAGTGCGAGGGCAAGTGCGTAAGAGGAATCAAGGGCGAGCCCGTCGCAATAGGAAGACTTGAGCGCTTCGTTGCCGACTGGCACAACGCAAATGCAAAGGAAAAGCCCGTAAAACCCGAATCCAACGGACATAAGGTAGCGGTTATAGGTTCAGGCCCCTCGGGACTTACTTGCGCTTCCGACCTTGCAAAAAAAGGATACAAAGTAACCGTTTTCGAGGCGCTTCACCTGGCAGGCGGAGTTCTCGTTTACGGAATACCGGAGTTCCGTCTTCCCAAATCAATAGTAAGAAAAGAAATAGACGGACTTAAAGACCTCGGAGTTGATATACAGACCAACGTCGTCGTCGGAAAGACGCTTTCAATAGACGAACTTATGAACGAGCAGGGCTTTGAGGCAGTATTCATCGGCTCGGGTGCAGGGCTTCCCAAATTTATGGGTATCCCCGGAGAAAACCTCAAGGGCGTATATTCCGCAAACGAATTTCTTACGAGAATAAATCTTATGAAGGCATACCGTGACGGAAGCGATACTCCTATTGAGCACGCAAAGCGCGTAGCCGTAGTAGGAGGCGGAAACGTCGCTATGGACGCCGCAAGATGCGCAAAGCGTCTCGGTGCGGAGGTTTATATAGTTTACAGGAGAGGTATGGAAGAACTCCCCGCACGTAAAGAGGAAGTAGAGCACGCAGAGGAAGAGGGAATAATCTTCAAAACTCTTACCAACCCGACCGAGATAATAGGATACCATAATCCCGACAATAAGCGCGATCCGAAAAATATGACCGTGTGCGGTATGAAGTGCGTCGAGATGGAACTCGGAGAGCCGGACGCAAGCGGACGCCGCCGTCCCGTAGAGAAACCGGGAAGCGAGTTTGAACTCGATGTTGACTGCGTAATAATGGCGCTCGGAACATCACCCAACCCGCTTATAAAGTCAACCACGGCAGGACTTGAGACACAGAAGTGGGGCGGAATAATCGCCGATGAGAACGGACTCACCACACGTGAGGGCGTTTATGCGGGAGGCGACGCCGTAACGGGTGCCGCAACCGTAATACTCGCAATGGGCGCAGGCAAGACTGCCGCTGCCGCAATAGACGAGTATATAACCAACAAGAACAAATAATCAAAAATATCCGCCTTTTTCAAGACGGATATTTTTATGTGCGAAAATATCTGAAGCGACAAGAATGGGAATAAAAGATAATATTCGCATAAAAATAAAATTATATATTGAAAAAATATTTTCAAAGTGATAAAATATAGTAGGAAAAAGAAAGGAAGGGCGTTTTTTTATGAAAATAGGGCTTCTGGGCTTTGGTTCTATGGGTAAAACTCACGCTTATTGCGTAAAGAATCTTCCGTACTTTTTCGACGGGGATACAGACGCGCAAATTGTATCCGTCTGCACAAGAAATCTCAAAAGTGCCGGATATTTTGCAAACAAGTATTCAATTCCCTCATATACCGACAACGAGGACGATATAATTTACGGGGACGTCGATATAGTCGATATATGCACCCCGAATATATACCACTATGAGAGCGCAAAAAAAGCGATTCTGGCGGGCAAGCACGTCTATTGCGAAAAGCCGCTTGCCGTAACATATGTACAGGCAAAAGAACTTGCCTCTCTTGCAAGGAGTAAGGGCGTTGTCGCACAAGTTGTTTTCAATAACCGTTTTTTAGCGCCGGTTATGCGGGCAAAAGAGATTATTGAGAGCGGCAGAATAGGCAGAATACTTTCCTTTAACGCAAGGTATCTTCATTCAAGCGCGCTCGACACTTCAAAAAAGGCGGGCTGGAAACAGGATAAGGACATATGCGGAGGCGGAGTTCTTTTTGACCTCGGCTCGCACGCAGTCGATATGATATACCATCTTTGCGGTGAGTTTGACGAGGTTATCGGAAAAAGTCAGATTGCCTATCCCGTGAGGTGCGGCACAGACGGTAAGGAGTGGCACACAAACGCCGACGAAGCGTTTTATATGATAGCCACGCTTAAAAGCGGCGCGCAGGGAACGATAGAGGTAAGCAAGATAGCAACCGGAGCAAACGACGATTTTACATTTGAAATTCACGGCGATGCGGGCAGTATTCGCTTTGACCTTATGGAGCCTAATTTCCTTTATGTTTATCTTAACGAAAGAACCGGCGGAGATTTCGGAGGGGACAGAGGATACACGAAAATCGAGTGTGTCAACCGATATCCTTATCCGGCGGGAGTTTTTCCGGGGCAAAAGGCACCTGTCGGCTGGTTGAGAGGGCATATTGGAAGTTATTATTCATTCATAGATGCAATAAAAACCGGCAAATCTCCGTCACCTTCTTTTGACGAGGGTGCCTATGTTCAGAAAATACTTGAATGTGCGTATAAGTCAGACAGGGAGCGCACGACGGTCATTATTCCGGGCGACTGATGAAATCCGAAAAACAGGAGAAAAATATGATAAAAATCGGTCTTTGCGGCTCAAGCGGGGCAGGTAAAGGGCATGTTTCGTCAATATTCAGAAAGCACGGCGTAGAGTATATAGACACCGACAACATCTATATGAAAATAGCGACTCCACATTCCCCGTGCCTTAACGAGATATGCACTTTTTTCGGCGACGAGATACTGAATCCTGACGGTACTCTTAATAAAACAAGTCTTGCAAAGAGGGTCTTTGAGGGGGAAAATTCCGCACAGCGATTGAAACTTCTCAACAGGATAACGCATAAATATATAAGGCACGATGTTGAAAAGACCATATCGGAACTTGAAAAAAAGGGATGTCCTGCCGTCATAATAGACGCACCTGTCCTTTTCGAGAGCGGTTTTGATGAACTTTGCGACGTCACCGTTTGCGTAACCGCCCCAATGGAACTTAAAATTCAGAGAATAGTAAAGCGTGATAAGATAACGGAGAAAAAAGCGATAGCGAGGATAGAGAGCCAGTTACCCGACGAAAGACTATGCGAACTTTGCGACTATGAGATAAAGAACGACGGCAAGTCGGATCTTAAGGAGCAGGTAAACACGGTTCTTCGGGGAATAGGCATTGAAAAGTGAGAACAGGGATAGGTTTATCCCGTACCTTAAAATCGTATCGGCTCTTTGCGTAGCGGCGCTTGTTATGTCGCTGTTTGCATTGCTTTACGGATTTTACGAGAGGAAAGTTTACAGGCGGGAATACAGAGAATATGTTGAGAAATACTCTGCCGAATATGGGGTTTCGGAATATACGGTTTATGCCGTTATGAAAACGGAGAGCAATTTTTCAAAAGACGCGGTATCAAAATCCGGCGCTGTCGGTCTTATGCAACTTATGCCGGAAACTTATCTGTGGCTTGTCGAACGCTCGGGCGACAAGGCAGGCGATATATATGATCCCGAGGAAAATATAAAATACGGCGTTTATCTTCTGTCCATACTGTATAACAGATACGGCGATGACGAAATCGTCTTTGCCGCATATAACGCGGGAATGGGCAATGTTGATAAATGGCTTGATGAGGAAGAATACGAAATAAAATTCGATGAAACCAAAAATTATGTAAATAAAGTAAAGACGGCGCAGGAAAAATACAAAAAACTGTACTGTCGGTAAGGAGATACATTATGAACAAAAAAGAAACAGAACAACTCAAAGAGAAACTTTTCTATAAAAAGGAAAGCGTTTTCGAGGCGGCAAAGGAAGAGGAAAAGAAGGCTATTTCCGAATACGCGGAAGGCTATAAAAAATTCCTCGGCAATGCAAAGACCGAGCGTGAGGCAGTAAAAGAAGCCATAAAGATGGCAAAGGACGCAGGATTTTCCGAATATGTCCTCGGCGGCAAACTTGAAAGAGGCGGGAAATATTATCTCAACAACAGAGGCAAGAGCCTTTATCTTCTGAGAATAGGAACGGAAGATATTGAAAACGGTGTCAGAATAAGCGCCGCTCACATAGACTCACCAAGACTTGATATGAAACAGCATCCGCTTTATGAGAGCGAGGGATTTGCATATCTCAAAACACACTATTACGGCGGAATAAGAAAGTATCAGTGGGTAACAATACCCCTTGCCATTCACGGGGT
>CAMETB010000104.1 GCA_945936265.1 uncultured Clostridia bacterium | reverse complement strand
TTGACGCCCTTGTGAAATTCCTGTAAATGCGCCCCTCGTGCGCTATTGAGACAATACCTGTCTCCTCGGAAACCACCACCGCAACGCAGTCACTGTTCTCGCTGACTCCTATTGCCGCTCTGTGGCGCGTGCCGAGATCCTTTATAATATCGGGGTTTACCGAAAGAGGAAGCAGGCATCCCGCGGAATAAAGACGGTTGTCCCTTATTATTACCGCCCCGTCGTGCAGAGGCGCTTTGTTAAAGAAGATGTTTCTTATAAGGAACGTGCTTACCTGCGCGTTTATTACGGTACCCGTAAGTATCAAGTCTCCGAGTTTTGTATTGCGCTCGAATCCTATTATCGCACCCGTTTTCGTCTTTGCAAGATCGAATACGGCGTTGCACACCTCGTCAATCATTGAAAGGGTCTGCGTCGTATTTTTGGACTCTCCTATGCTCTTTATTCCCTTCATGGAGTTATCTCCCATCTTTTCAAGCACGGCGCGAAGCTCCGGTTGGAAAATGACGACGAGAAGTATAACGCCTACCTGGAACAGATTGGACAGTATAAATTGCATCGCTTTAAGCGACAAAAGCTGACAAACTATCAGAAATACGAACAACAAAACCACGCCTATGGCGAGTTTCCCCGCGCGGCGTTCCTTTATGAACTGATATATTCCGTAAATAACTAATGAGAGGCATATTATGTCTATAACATCGGTGACTCTTATCATCGAAAAAAGCGAAATAATGTGAGATATATTTGCCTGAAGCCAAGTCATATTAACTATCTCCTGTATGTAAAATCTGAAAAAAGTTTCAAATGTGCCGACAAGTGTCTGTATTTTATATAAGTATAACATACATTTTTTACTTTTACAAGTATTTTTACAATATTTTTTTGAACAGAAAAACCCACTTGTTGCAGTGGGTCTTTTCAAGCATTAATAAAATGTCAAAGCCAAAGAGTTTTCTTTGATTATTTCAGTCTTCCTCTTGGTTCTGTTCTCTTCTGTTCTGGCTCTGGTTTTGCTGTTTCTGACGGTTCTGGTTCTGATTTTGCTGGTTCTGCTGATTCTGTTGATTTTGCTGTCTGTTATGGTTTTGATTCTGTTGGTTCTGCTGGTTCTGATTTTGCTGATTCTGGTTCTGCTGATTATTGTTTTTCACGACTTTTTCATCCTTTCCAAACGAATTGCTCCGTTCGAGATTATTATTGTCGCTTTATGAACGAAAAATACGCATCATAAAAATTTAATTCCGCCAAAATCGCGTAATTTTGTATCTAAAATTTTTATCGGCTCAAATCCGTTTTTGTTAAGAAATGCATCAATTTCGGCGTGGCTCGGGTGAGATTTACAGTCCCCGAAAAAATAAACTTTTTTGCCCGAAACTCCGCTTGCACCGCCTATAAAGCCGCAACCGTAACCGTCAAGCGAGATTCCCTCGGGCGAGATTTCAAGCACTTTTTTGCCTTCTATTCTTATTGCGTTTATAATTGACGGATCTGCGCTTATTGCGTGGCGCTCGTCAAGTGCGAGAGTGCTGCAAGCGGAATATCCCTGCTTTACGTTTACGAGTTTATATCCGTTTGATTTTGCAAAATTTATTATCTCCACGGCGGTATTTTTTATATTGCAAAAAAGCGTTTTGCCCATAACAAGAACGTTTAGTGCAATGTCGCCCGGATACTCTTTTGAGCAGGGCTTTTTTACCTTTACAATATTATATCCGAGGCTTGATATTGTGTCGAAAATAAGATCGTTTCCAAGACAGTATTTCTCATAGCAAAATACGTTTTTTTCAATTACGCAAAGGAGCATATCCGCATGAGATGACACGGGAGCATCGAGGTTGCAAAAAGCCTCAAGCGGCAAAACTTCAATTCCCGTTACTTTATTGAATTTTTCGCTTACAAGTTTGCTGAGTACTGCTGTCATTCTCTTCCCCTTTCAAATGAAAAAAAGACCGCAAGCGGTCTTTTGATTTCAATTAAACTCAGACGGCACGCGTAACCTTGCCTGAACGAAGGCAACGAGAGCATACATTTATAGTCTTGGGAGAACCGTCGACTACTGCCTTTACTTTCTTTACATTCGGTTTCCAGACTCTGTTGGTTTTACGGTTGGAGTGCGACACATTGTGCCCGAAAGTAACTCCCTTTCCGCATACAGAACATTTAGCCATTATTAACACCTCCATTGAAGTAGAAATGAACACTACCAAAATACACGATTGATATTATAACACAGTATTTTTCAAAATGCAATAGCAAATTTCAAAAAATTCAGAATTATTTTTTTCTTATTTTTTCAAGGATATTTTCAAGAGAAATGCCGTATTTTCTCGCAATATCACGGGCGTAACTCTTGCCATCCGGCTTTGCCCTGAGTATCCTGAAACTTCTCTCTGCGCCATCCATCCCGGCAACGAGAGTATCTATCTTTGCTCCGCCATCTTTTGAGCATCTTTCGTTTATGCCGTCTATCATTGAGCAGAGTTCGTGAAGGTGAGTTGAGAAAATTCCTCTGCATTTGCACATTGAAAAACCCGAGAGCACCTCGGCTGCAATATATGCTCCCTCAAAAGAGCCCGTTGACGATAGAGATTCATCAAGAAGGACAAGGCTGTATTCCGTCACCTCGTCGAATATGGCGTCAAGGCGGGCGCACTCCTCGCCGAGCCTGCCCTTATCTACCGTATCTTCCGCTCCCGTCGGAAAATGGACGAATATTCCGTCGGCAGGGCTTATTTCGGCACTCTCGCAAGGCACGCAAAGTCCGAGCCCCGCAAGCGCAAAAGTAAGACCGACCGCGCAGGTTATAACGGATTTTCCGCCCCTGTTAGGACCTGTCAGAACATAAAACATTCCGTTTTCGTCAAACTGAAAATCGTTTTCCACCATCTTTTCACTTATTTCCGACGCGATTACGGGATTGTATATTCCTTTTACAGAGAAACGTTTTTCTTCCATCGGGAATATGGTAGGATAACAGATCGGGTTGCCCGATTTTTTGAGTTTGTTTATAAGTTCGGTTCCCTTTACGACAAATTCTATCTCCGGCATAAGTTTTATCAGGAAATCCGCGTTTTCGAGAACATATGACTGTACTACCTTTTTCCACGAGTGCATCGAGGACTTGAAGACCTTATTCAAAGCGTTACTGAACGCATACGAGAGTGCACTCTGCTCATTTTCAGACTGATTCTTCGTAAAAGGTATAAGTGAGGCTATGCAAGTATACTCATTGCTTTTGAAATCAAGGCGGAGAATTTTTTGTATAAGTTCACCCGACTTGAAATATTCGTTGTTGACGCTCAGTACCCCTGCGCTTTCGGGACGAAGACGGGAGTCAAGATTAACTCCTATCGTAACGCTCTTTACCTCCCTTACACGAGAGGTAAGTTCTTTCAAGCGCTTATTGAGATCTTTATAATAATCACTCTCAGTAAGTTCCTTTACTCTGTTTGCAAGGGCTATAAACGCCTCGCTTTTAAGCTTGTCCCTCATAGGATAAAGCCCGTTTGCAAGAAGCTCCATACAGGAAATATAAAGTTCTACTTCGGTTATACTGTAAAGGTATCCCTCGTTTTGCATATCGTCCGAGGAAAGCCGTCTTATTTCGGCAATATCGGAGAGTATCGGATTCAATTTTATAAGAAGCTCGCAAAGCTCGGGGTTTTCAACCGTATCTGCAAAAACTCTCTGACGGTATGATATAACCTCCGGGTCGAGAGTGAAAAAGTCACACAGGCGGCTGTTTTTAAGATCTATTATAGAGTTAAGCCCAAGCTCGTCAAGTACATCGCTTGATATTTTAACTTTGTCCTCACCCCGTGCGTTTTTCATAAGCGCTTCTTGTGTCGGGTACATAAGGCTTATATCCGTGTATTCCATATTTTCTCCTTAAAAATCGGCGTTTCTTACTATATAATATCACAAATAAGTCTTTTTGAAAAGTATTTTTGTTTATTTTGTTTATTGATTTAATCCGACATATGTGCTAAACTTTTTCCGAGGTGATTTTTTATGAAAGGTATATTCTGCTCAAGTGGCACTATGTCAGGCAGAGCCAACGGATATAATTATACTTTGATTCTGAAAAACTTTCCTTCTCTTTTTGAAAAGGGGCTCATATCGGGCGGTGAGTTTATAGTTTTAAACGCATATTACGAAAATATCAAAAAAATATGTAAAGAGGTAAAAAGTACCGGCGTGCCTTTTGACGTACTGCATTGCGACAAGGACATAGGAATTATGTTTTCCGAACACGACGACAAAATTACGGAAAAAGCCCTGACGCTACTCAAAAGGAATTGTGAGGTAGCATCGGAGCTCGGCTGTACGCGGATGGTTTTTCATCTCTGGGGTGCGCCGAAGAGCGACTCGGCAATAGAATACAACATCTCGCTTATACCGAAAGTTCTTAAGATAACCGACGACGCGAAAATACATCTTATGATAGAAAATATACCTTGCACAAATGCTTCGGGGCTTGAAAACTGGCGCAGGCTTTATAAGTATCTGCCGCGCCTTTCATTTGTTTTTGATACAAGATTCGGCGCATTTCACAACGAAACGGAAAAAATCCTTGACGAGCCGATATGGGAGCATATAAACCATATGCATATAAGCGATTACGGCGCCGCCCCGCGTGATTTTTCAAAAATACGTCCGATATTACACCCGGGTGAGGGAAAGATTGATTTTGACTATATCTTTTCCCGCCTTGCAAAAAACGGCTATGAGGGCACCTTTACGCTTGAATCCCCCGTCATGACCCCTTCGGGAGTTGATATTCCGAAACTCGAAAAATCGCTCTCGTATCTTAACGGTATTGCAAGAAAATACGGTCTTCTATAAAACGCGGGCTGTTGCAATTTTGCAACAGCCCTGTGTTTACG
>CAMETB010000103.1 GCA_945936265.1 uncultured Clostridia bacterium | reverse complement strand
TGCAATATTTCAGTGCCTTGATATGCATTATAAAAATCAAGTGAAAAGAATTATCCTTACCTCGTCGGGCGGTCCGTTCAGAGGCAGAAGCAGAGAATCACTTAAATCAATAACCGCAAAGGATGCACTTGCCCATCCCACCTGGAAGATGGGGGCAAAGATAACAGTTGACAGCGCATCTCTTATGAATAAAGGATTTGAGGTTATAGAGGCTGTAAGGCTTTTCGGAGTTAAGCCCGAGCAGGTAAAGGTTGTGGTGCATCCGCAGAGTATAATGCACTCCGCCGTCGAATATATTGATAACAGCGTTATTGCCGAAATGGGCACACCCGATATGCGCACATGTATTCAGTATGCGCTTACTTATCCCATGAGGCAACCGTCGCTTGCAAAGCCTCTTGACTTTGCCTCAATAGGCAATATAACATTTGAGGAGCCTGATACGGATACATTTACTCTTTTGCGGCTCGCTTACTATGCGGTAGGAGAGGACGGGGTAATACCCGCTGTATTAAATGCCTCGGACGAGATTGCGGTGTCACGCTTTTTAAGAGGAGATATAGGCTTTACCGATATTTTCGATATAGTTGAAAATACCGTAATAAACTTTAAAAATATAAAAAATCCTTCTCTTGAAGAAATAATAAATGCGGATAAAGAGGCAAGAATAATAGCTGCGCAGGCGGCTGAAAAAATAATAAAAGCGTAGACTTCAAGTTAAAAACAGACGGATAAACGCTAAAAATCGCTTTTTATACAAACGAGGTGTTCCTATGATAGTTTTGTATATTTTAATAGCAATTTTAGTTTTCGGCTTTATGATATTTGTCCACGAACTCGGACATTTTATATTTGCGAAGAAATTCGGTGTTGCAATAACCGAATTTTCTCTCGGAATGGGACCTAAAATAGTATCTCATACGGGAAAAGACGGAATAGCATATTCTTTGCGCGCTTTTCCGATAGGCGGCTTTGTCGCAATGGTGGGAGAGGACGAGGAGAGTGACGACCCGAACTCTTTTGAGAAAAAGCCCGCCTGGCAGAGATTTATAATAATTGCCGCAGGTGCTTTTATGAATATCATTACGGGAATATTGGTAATGACTTGCCTTACAATATCAACCCCCAAATATGGCACTACCGTCATCGGCTATTTCCCTGAGAACGCGACAAGTAACGCGTCGGGACTTATGATTGGCGACGAGATAAAAAAAGTAGGAAATACATCCGTTCACACCGCAAACGAATTAAGTTACGAAATTATGCGAAACGGTTATAAGCCTGTCAGAATCACAGTTTTAAGAAACGGAGAAACAATAACCATTGACAACGTTGAATTTCCGCAAACATCATCGCAAGGCGTAGTTTTTGGAGTTATGGACTTTTCCGTTTACGGAGAGGACAGGACATTTTCTACAGTTGTAAAAAATTCTTTTTACTCCTGTAAATCAACTGTAAAGATGATATGGGATTCGCTTTACGATCTTTTAAGCGGAAGGTACGGCATAGAGCAGGTGTCCGGACCGATAGGAGTAACTGAGGTTATAACGGACGCGGCAAAGACGAGCGCATATTCTTTGTTCTATCTGATAGTTGTTATATCAATGAATCTTGGAATTTTCAATCTTTTGCCGATACCGGCTCTTGACGGAGGAAGCCTTGTATTTTTGCTCATAGAAATGATTTTCAGAAAACCCGTGCCGAAGAAAATAGAAGGTGCAATAAGGAGCGCAGGCTTTGCTCTGCTCATGCTGCTCGTTATATTCGTGTCTTTTAAGGACGTTATTTTCCTTTTCAAAAAATAGTTATTATTCAGTGTGACATAACAGGGGCAGCGTATGGATTATAATGAAATAAGACGAAAAACAAAGTATATTAAGATAGGTAATACCGGAATAGGCGCCGATGCCGATGTTTTAATTCAGTCAATGACAAACACAGATACTGCGGATGCAGACGCCACTATACGACAGATTAAATCTCTTGAGAAGGCAGGGTGCGATATAGTGCGCATTACCGTGCCTGACGTATCATCTGCAAGTACGATAAAAGAGATAAAAAAGTCCGGGGTAAAAATTCCTGTTGTCGCCGATATTCATTTTGACTACCGCATAGCGCTCGAATGTGTAAAAATGGGCGTTGACAAGATAAGAATCAACCCGGGAAATATCGGAGAGGAATGGAAAATAAAAGAGGTTACCTCTTGTTGCGCCGATTCGGGAATACCGATAAGAATAGGCGTCAACAGCGGCTCTCTTGAAAAGCACATACTTGAAAAGTACAGGTATCCGAGTGCCGAGGCACTCGCCGAGAGCGCGTTTTATCACGTTTCGCTCCTTGAAAAGTTCAATTTTGACGATATTGTAATTTCCGTAAAATCCTCGGACGTCAAAACTATGATAGACGCTAACCGCATAATAGCCTCAAAGTGCTCGTATCCCTTGCATCTCGGAGTTACCGAGGCGGGAGATGATTACAGCGGACTTATAAAAAGCGCGGCAGGCATAGGCGCTCTCCTTTGCGACGGTATAGGAGATACCATAAGGGTTTCTCTGACTGCCGACCCCGTAAAAGAGATAAAAGCGGCAAAAGAGCTTTTATCAACGCTCGGAATATACAAAAAAGGCGGTATCCGCATAGTTTCATGCCCGACGTGCGGAAGAACGAAGATAGATTTAATATCTTTAAGTAGGAAATTCAAAGAGGCAACAAGTGAAATTGATACCAAGGGAAAAGATATAAAAATCGCTCTTATGGGGTGCGTCGTCAACGGACCCGGAGAGGCGAGAGAATGTGATTTCGGAATTGCGGGAGGAAAGGGCGAGGCGGTCCTTTTCCGTAAGGGCGAGATAGTTGCAAAAATCCCCGAAACTGAGATTATAGATACCCTTTTGAAAGAGATAGAGAGATTTATAAAAGAATAGGAAAAGTAAAATGAATTTACTTCAGAGATTTCCAAAGTACAAGCCCACCGAGGAGTTCGAGTCTTATATGGGCGCAGAGGTCCTCGCCATTCGCGTGGACAAAGATAAAAGAATGATGGAAGCGGACGTTTCGTTTGCTTCCTTTATCGAGCGCAAAAAAATGTACAGGCTTGAAAAGGCAATAAAGGAAGCATATGCACTTAATTCTTTTATGATAAATCCAAAGTTTGACTCAAGTTTGTTCTGCGGCGATTGTATGGACGATATAATTCTTGAGGTTTGCCGTAAGGGAGCGGTTTCAAACGGATTTTTCGATGATTACAGCATTGACTTTTCAAATGAAAAGATAATCATAAAGGTTCCGTTTATAAATGGCGGGATAGAGCTTCTCGGCATGGGGGGGACCGATAAAGAGATATCAAAGATAATATACGATGAGTTCGGCGTTTCCGTATCTGTTTCAATTGAACAGAGAGAGGATTACAAGAGAGCGGAAAAAGAGTTTGAGGAAGAAAAACTTCGCCTTCTTAAAATGGCTCTTGCCGAGCAAAGCAAAAACAGTACTCAAAAAGCGGAGAAAAAGGATAAGGACGAGCTTATGGAAAAGCGTGCGTCCTTTAAAAAAGCGATGTCATTTTCAAAAGGCGACGTTTTTGCAAAAATCGAGGACGGTATTGTGTCTGTCGGTAATATGAAATTCGATATAAACTCCCGTGAATACATATTCGGCTCGGATTTTGAAATAGAGAATATAGTTCCGATAAGAAAAGCGGAAAGCGGTATGAGGGGCGTTTGCTTCCTAGGAGAAGTCTTTGAACTTGTCGAAAGGCCGATAAAGCGAGGCTCCGCAATTTCGCTTCAATTCGGATTTACCGATAACGATTCCTCCATATACATAAAACTTCAGGTTCCGGCAGATCAGAGGGACGATACGGTTGCGCTCCTTAAAACGGGAGATGCGTACGCCGTCAAAGGAAATATTAAAACGGACGATTTCGACAAGGAACTTTATCTTGACTACACGGATATATGCAAAGTTTCCAGAGTCAAAAGGATGGACAATGCCGAAAAGAAGCGCGTGGAACTCCATTTACATACCACAATGTCGCAAATGGACGCAACCATTGACCCCGAAAAGATCGTCGCTCTGGCGCATGAGTGGGGGCATAAGGCCGTTGCAATAACCGACCACGGCAACGTGCAAGGGTTTCCGCCCGCTATGATAGCCTCCGAAAAACTCGGTATGAACGTTATATACGGCATGGAGGCATATTTTGTCGATGATACGGCAAAGGCGATATTCGGCACGCAAAGCGAGAGTTTCAGGGGTGAATTTTGCGTATTTGACATAGAAACCACAGGTCTTTCATCGCTCACCGATAAGATCATTGAAATAGGTGCGGTCATACTTAAAAACGGCGAGATTACCGACAGTTTCGATATGTTTGTAAATCCCGGCGTTGAAATTTCAGAACAGATTACCGAACTTACCGGAATAACCAACGATATGGTAAAGGACGCGCCGTCCATAGACGAGGTACTGCCCGAATTTTTCAGGTTTGCGGGAAAGAGGATACTCGTTGCGCACAACGCAGGCTTTGATACTGGCTTTGTACGCCGTGCGTGCGATAACCTTGGCATACCGTTTGATTATACATATCTTGACACCCTTGCGCTTTCAAAATATGTAAACCCGGAACTTAAAAAGCATAAACTCGATATAGTGGCAGAGCATTACGGTCTTGGCGATTTTAATCACCACAGAGCGTGCGATGACGCCGAAATGCTGGCTAAAATCCTCGTCTGTATGTTTGAAAAGTTAAAGGGCGAGGGCATCGAGGATACAAAAAGAATGATTTCCGTTATGAGCGCAAACTCCGATCCTTTGAGGTTGCCATCATATCACCAGATAATACTTGTCAAAAATAAAACGGGACTTAAAAATCTTTATAAACTTATATCTGACGGTTTTCTCAAGTACTATAAAAGGCACCCGAGAATACCGAAAACAAGGCTTACGGAGTTAAGGGAAGGACTTATAATCGGCTCCGCCTGCGAAGCGGGCGAGCTGTTCCGAGCCGTTCTCAACGACGTCG
>CAMETB010000102.1 GCA_945936265.1 uncultured Clostridia bacterium | reverse complement strand
AAACGGCATCAGCGCATTTGTTCTGAAATACCGCGTCTGGCCCTATAAATATCCTGCCGCGTATTGCGATTGCAGAAGGGCGATATGCTATATAAAGCACAATGCAAAAAGGTTTGGCATTGACCCCGACAAGCTCTCGATAATCGGCTTTTCCGCAGGCGGCAATCTTGCCGTTGCAACGCCGTTCCTTTTCTCAAAGCTTCCTAATATCGACGGCTACGTGCCCGACGATATTGACAATGAAGACACGTCGCTCATGTCCATAGGCGCGATATATCCCGAGCTTTGCGCGGATAAATTTCTTATGTCAATGCAGTTTGGCGACGAGATACATACCGACGCGGACTTTTGCAAGAGAGTTCTTCGCAAAATGTATCTTCCGAGATACGTAAAAAGCTCCTCGGCTCCCATGTTCCTTTGCGGATGCGTTGACGACGGGGTAGTATCGCCCACAAATATACTCGAAATGGCGGCATCTTATCAGAAAGTCGGCGTTCCATACGAGGTGCATATGTTCAGAGAGGGCGGTCACGGCTTCGGCGTAACGCAGGAAAATATACCCGAAATGTACGGTCACCCTCCGTTTGATATGAGAGGGACAAAGGAATGGATACGCCTCTATATAACGTGGCTTCAAAAGACCGAGGATAAAATCGGCAAATAAAATCGGAGAGAAAAGCAATGTCGCAAAAAGCAAAATTTTTAATGTTTTCGGTGATAAACGTAGCAATGGCGCTTGCAATGAACGTTGCGGCGTCAATAATACATCGGAGCATAGGCTGTAAAACGGTGCTCCTTGTGCTTATCGGCTACGCGGTAGGTATGGTCCTTTCATATCTTATACCTTTTGGCAGAATAGGCGAGTGGTTTGCAAATACGCTTCACGCAAAAAATCTCATATTCAGAAGCATAGCCTCAAACATAATTCCGGCAATCATAAATACGGCGATAATAGGCTTTATAATGACGCTCATAAACGTGCCGATATCTATTGGCTTCGGCGGGCTTGTAAAAGCATATTTTTCGGATATATGGATTCTTTGCATAGTGGCAACTGCGGTTGCCTGCTTTGTAAATCCGCTTGCAATAAAATCAGCAATAGCGGCAGACGGGAGGAAAAAGGAAGATGAAAATAGGAATAATGGGTGCTAACGGCAAACAAGGCTCAATGCTTGCTGCCGAGGCAAAAAAGCGCGGACATTTTGTTACCGCTTTTGTAAGAGAGAGCAAAAATACCCCTACAGGTGTGGATAAAACGGCAGAAAGAGATATTCTTTCTCTTTCCGCACGGGACGTAGAAGATCTTGACGTACTTATAAGCGCAGTCGGCTTCGGGTTTAATTCCGACCCGACGCTCAACAGAAAAGGCATAGACCGACTTATAGAAACAGGAATCAAGAGCGGCGTGCGTATAATGGTTGTGGGAGGCGCCGGCAGTCTTTATGCGGACGCTACCCATACGAAGCGCGTTTATGAACAGGACGGCTATCCCGATTTCCTTTACGGAATATCGAAAAATATGCTCCTCGGCTACGAGGATATGAAAAACTCGGAACTTAAAAGTTGGTGCTACGTTTGCCCCTCGCTCGAATTTGAGTATGAAAGAGCGAAAACGGGCGAGTATAAAATCGGCTCCGACGAGGTTATCTATAACAGTGACGGAAAGAGTGTTATAGGCTATGCCGATTACGCCTGTGCAATGATAGACGAGGCGGAGAATAAAGCACACGATAAAATGATGATAACCGTTTGTGAGAAATAAAACACGTAAAAAATCGACACGTGCAAACGTTTTTTGAAAAAGGAGAGTAAAAATGAACATAAAAGGCATTATATTTGACCTTGACGGCGTAATAGTTTTTACCGATAAATTTCACTATCTTGCGTGGAAGGCGGTGTCGGACGAACTCGGCATATATTTCGATGAGAAGATAAACAACCGTCTGCGCGGGGTAAGCCGTATGGACAGCCTCAATATTATCCTTGAAAACGGCGCAAGAGAGTATTCCGAGGATGAAAAACATCAAATTGCCGAAAAGAAAAACGAAATTTATAAGGGCTATCTTTCACAGATGACGCCCTCGGACGTGTCTGACGAGGTGAGAAAAACTCTTATAGAACTTAAAAGAAGAGGGTACCTTTTAGCGATAGGCTCGTCGAGCAAAAATACGAAATATATCCTTGAACGTGTCGCTCTTTCGGACTTTTTTGACGCGATATCCGACGGAACCAACATAAAAAAATCAAAGCCTGACCCCGAGGTATTCTTAAAGGCGGCGGAGTTTATAAATCTTCCCGCTTGCGAGTGCGCGGTCGTCGAGGACGCATTTGCCGGTATTGATGCCGCAAAGAGTGCCGATATGACGGCGGTTGCCATAGGAGACGCCACATCTTGCAAAAAAGCCGATATAGTGATCGGATCCTTTTCAGGTCTTTTAAAATACTTTCATTGATATAGCGCGAGTTTCGGGCGATAAATTTTTAATAAGTGCGCACGAGTGTCGGTTATCGGTCTCTTGCGCACTTTTCCAAACACAACTCTATGACCGGTATGGTACTGTATCCCGGATTTAACGGATAATGCAAATTATTTTACTCAAAAAAACATTATTTTTCGCGCCTGTGATTGACAAGAGCAAATGTTGGTGCTAAAATACAATTGAGCGCATATATCAACGCATAAAACGCCCCCTGCGCGCTGTCTGGGGAAGAATAAGAGAGAAAAATTTATGAATACTTTGCATTTCAGATATGCCGTTGAGGTTGAACGCACAGGCTCAATTTCGCAGGCAGCGGAAAATCTTTTTATGGCACAACCGAATCTCAGCAAGGCCATACACGAACTTGAAGATACTTTGGGTATCACGATATTCGAGCGTACATCAAGGGGTGTAATACCGACGGATCAGGGAAAGGAATTTCTCTCTTACGCTAAAAATATTCTTCTCGAACTTGACAAGATGAAAGCGATATATATCCCTCCGGAAAAGAGAAAGGACATACAGCAAACAAAGGTGTCAATACCGAGAGGAAGCTATATATCGACCTCCGTGGCACTTTTCGTCGACTCTCTTGATCCCGAGAAGGACATAATAGTAAATCTGAGAGAAACCAATTCGATAGAAACCGTCATAAATGTGGCGGAGAACAACTACAATTTCGGAATTATTCGCTATCAGGCGGTAAACGAGAAGTATTTCATAGATTTTCTCAGGGAAAAACAACTTGAACACGAACTTCTCTGGAAATTTGAGTGCAAGGTGCTTATGAACGCCGGGCACGAGATGGCAAATGACGATGTGCTCGATTACGAAAAACTTAAAAAGACAAGCATTGAAATAGTCCACGGAGACAATGTAATTCCGTATGTCAGCGTTCCGGAGGTGAAAAGCCCCGAAGAGAGCGACGGCAAGAGAATAAAAAAAGTTTATGTTTATGAGAGAGGAAGCCAGTTTGAACTTTTAAAAAACTGCAAGAGAACTTTCATGTGGGTGTCTCCAATGCCAAGAGAAACGCTTGAGACGATAGGACTTGTTGAAAAGAAATGTGCAATGGAAAACAACTGTTTCAAGGACGTTATAATACGCAGAAAAGGATATAAATTTTCCGAAACGGACACAAAATTGCTTAATAAGATATACGAAAAGAGGAACGAAATCGCATTTTCTCTCTAATCTCTTTTTGCAGGCGGAGGACAGTTATGAAAAAAGTCGCCATATTACCGAACTATCTCAAGGACGAGAGCATATGCTTTGCCAAAAAACTCTCGGACTATCTTAGAAAAAAAAGATGCAACGTAAAAATTCTCGGTGAGAAGGATTTCCCCGATAAAGATGATGATGTTGCCGTTGTCCTCGGCGGAGACGGCACTATTTTGCGCGCCTGCAAAAAGTTTTACGACACAGATACGCTGATTTTCGGCATAAATTTCGGACATATGGGTTATCTGACCGAGTGCCTCCCCGACGAAGCGTGGGAATATGTTGACAAAATAGTCCTCGGCAATTACCGCGTGGAAAAAAGGATGATGATAGAAGCCGAGGTAATAAGAAATGAGAAAATAATTCATTCTTTTGTCGCTCTTAATGAAGCTGTGATTTATCGTGCAAAGCTTATGAAAGCCTTCGGGATGAAAATAAGTATAAACGGCAGACATACCGATACGGTTTTGGGAGACGGAGTAATAATTGCCACTCCTACGGGCTCGACTTCATACAATCTTACAGCCGGCGGCCCATTGCTTACTCCTACGTCTGACAATATGGTAATAACTCCGATAGCGTCAAAATCTTTTCCACAGTCTTCACTTGTAGTAAATGGCAACGATGTAATAGATGTAAAGGTTAAAATAGATGGACTTTACGAAAACATTGCGTTTGCATCGCTTGAAGTAGATGCGGACGAAACATTTGACGTCTGCGACGGCGACGTTGTCAGAATAAGGCGTGCAAAGCATGAGGCATCAATAATAAGGGTCGGAGACAGGAGCTTTTATCAGACGTTAAGGGAAAAGCTGTCTGAAACCGATTTTAATGCTTAACAGATATATTATTTTGTAAATACGGCTATATGTTTTTTATATTTGACAAAGCATTTTTTACTTGTTAAAATAAATATGATGGCTTAAAATAAAAAGCAAAATTCCGCCGGGAATTTTGCGGAAAGAGGGAATTATATGTATAAAATATTAAGAAAGAAAGAGCTTAATCCGACGGTTACTCTTATGGATATCGAAGCTCCGCTCGTTGCCGCAAAGGCAGAGCCCGGGCAGTTTGTTATTCTTCGTACGGACGAAGACGGTGAGAGAATACCGCTCACGGTTGCGGATTATGACAGAAAAAAGGGAACGGTTACGATAATCTTCCAGATAGTCGGAGCCACAACCGAAAAGCTCAATCATCTGAAAGAGGGAGAGTATCTCGCTGATTTTGTCGGACCTCTCGGAAAACCTACCGAGACAGACGGACTTAAAAAGGTCGCAGTTGTCGGCGGAGGCGTGGGATGTGCAATAGCGTACCCTGTAGCAAAGAAACTCCATGCGCTCGGTTGCGAGGTGCATGCAATAGCAGGCTTCAGATCACAGGA
>CAMETB010000101.1 GCA_945936265.1 uncultured Clostridia bacterium | reverse complement strand
ATAGGCCCTATATTGTAGTTGTTTTCGTAAGATTTATCGTAGTATTGCTTTTCTATTATCATAAGATAGGCAAAAAGAGCGTCAAGGACATGCTGATACGGTCTTACGGAGTTGGGGCTTCTTACCGTTATTGGCTCTCCCCTTAAAACTGCCGACACACAGTCGGGTATAATTCTGTCTTTTCCGAAGTCGCCTCCACCTATTACATTACCCGCTCTTGCCGTGGAAATTGCTATATTTTCTTTTTCAAAATATGATTTTCTATAACTTTCGGTTATGATTTCCGCCGCGCCCTTGCTTGCGGAATACGGATCTCTGCCGCCTATTGCGTCGGTTTCTCTGTATCCCCATACCCATTCCTCGTTTTTATATACTTTATCGGTTGTTACATTCAGAAATGAGCGTACAGTGTCTGATTTTCTTATACATTCAAGCAAATTAAGAGTACCCATTACATTCGTTTCTATGGTATAATGCGGCTCTTTGTAACCTTCACGGACGATTGGTTGTGCGGCAAGATGTATTACTATTTCCGGTCTTGCCTCAAAAAATGCTGACTCAAGCTTTTTTTCGTCTCTTATATCTTCTATTACCGAAGATTTTAACAGTTTTCCTATATTTGCAACATCGAAAAGAGATATTTCGGTTGGCGGCTCAAGAGAATATCCGTATATTTCTGCCCCTGCCATATGGAGTATCTTACAAAGCCATGCTCCCTTAAACCCCGTGTGCCCGGTTATAAATATCCTTTTGTCTTTATAAAAATCAAGCATTTTACCACACCTTCCACGGTATTCTGTCGGATTTATACAGGGCTTCAAGTCTTTCTTTGTCGCGCATTGTATCCATGCACTGCCAGAAGCCGTTATGCCTGTAGCAGCAAAGTTCCCCATCCTCAGCTATTCTTACAAGCGGTTCCGCCTCAAACATCATATCCGGATTTTCTATATAATCAAGCGCTTCGGGTTCAACCACCATAAATCCGCCGTTTATCCAGCCCGCGTCCTCTTTTCTCTTCTCGTGAAATGATTTTATTTCATCGCCTTCAATTTCAAGTATTCCGAAACGTCCCTCGGGTCTTACGGCTGTTACCGTTACGGTCTTACTTTGAGAACGGTGAAATTTTATAACTTCGTTTATATCAACGTTTGCTACTCCGTCTCCGTAAGTGAGCAAAAACGGCTCGTCTCCTATAAGTCTTTTGATTTTTAGCAGTCTGCCGCCCGTCTTTGTGTCAAGCCCGGTGTCTATTACGCTTACCTTCCAATTCTCTTTTGCGTGTGTTCCTATTATCTTTTTTGTCCCTGTCTCAAAGTCGAAAACCACATCAGACATATTTATTCTGTAATTATTGAACCATTCCTTTATCACGTTTTGCTTATATCCGGCACATATAATAAAGTCGTTATGTCCGTAGTGTGAATAGAGTTTCATAATATGCCAGAGTATCGGCATACCGCCTATTTCTATCATCGGTTTCGGTTTAAGATAGGACTCCTCACTGATTCTTGTTCCGTAGCCGCCTGCGAATATTACTACTTTCATAATTTCCTCCGTTTGTTATTTTTTCCTCTTTATTATGCACAATTATTTCGTAAATCAAACCCACAATAAGAAAAATCGAGTGATACATAAAAATTGAAAACGCAATTAGTGGTAAAAACGATATAATTCCGAGCAAAACGATATATATTTCGTCCCCCTCACGCGCGCCGTTGGATATTTCTATAAGGCAGGGAAGCATAAATACCAGCGTATAAAAATAAGAAACGGGCGGAATAAGACACATGGTATACAGTATCACAAGAGACCGTATAACATCGCTTTTCGTCTTTATTGCCAGATTTACAGACATGGCAAGAAAAACAAAAGAAACTATAAGCGAGGCAATAACCGAAATTTTATTCATTCCGATAAAATCGAGGAGTTTGCTGATAAGGGAGAAAAGTGACATATTTGCATAACCGTACTCTCTCTTTTCCATGTAGGCAAAGCGGAAAACATTGTCAAGATATACACTTAAATTCGAAAGTCCGCCTTCAAAAAAGAAGAACGGTAATATAAGGAAAATGAAAAAATATAATGCCACCCTTAAACTCTCTTTGAACTTGCCTTTGCAAAGAAGGTATACCCCGAAAAAGAGAGGATAAATTTTAAGAACTCCGGCTATTGCAAGTGAGATAAGCGATATTTCACGTAAAGCCGGATATTTTGAGTCCTTGAAAAGCATAAACAGGAGGATGAATACAAGGGTCATCATAACAGTATTTCCTCTTATTACGCAAAAGACAAACGGCGCCCCCGTAATCGAAGCAAAGAAGACATAAGGAAAAAGGTTTTTCTTTTTTACAAGAAAAAATGTTATTACAAGGATGGACAAAATAACCGCGGCATTAAACAAAATAAACGACAATATATAATCTGTATTCTTAAGGAGTATTTCGTTTGTATCTGTCGTTATATGCGCCATTTTTGCAAACGGATAGATGAAAATCATAACAAGCGGCGCATAGGAGGTTCTGTATTCCTTATAAGGATTTTTTGAAAGTGCAAAATTACAAACTTCATTAAAATCGGAAAACAAACCGCTTTTTTCGCCTATTGAGATAAAAAAATCAAATGTGGCAAGTAAAATGACTGTTGCAAAAGCAAATACAAGGACATTAGTTATAAACAGGTTTTTTAATTTCTTTTCCACAGTTCCTCCATATGATATCAAAAAAAGTTATAACGAGCATAAGAATAAGAGCGGTAAGGGATATAAAATTAGATACGGTTATGCCGTAAAAAAGTTGTTCCGTAAATCTCGGTATTATATAACCGAACTGGAACGGAGAGAAAAAGATTATAAAAAGGCTCAGATAGACATAATCGAATTTTCTCTTTTTTTCTTCCTGCATAAACGATATAAACGGAATAAAAAGCATAACTCCGGAGTAAATGAAGCTCGGTGAAGGGACAAGAACGGTAAGAAGTGAGGCGAAAAGCAAAGTCTGCCAGCGAAATTCGGAATAAATCGAGCCAAAAAGCGATATTATGACAATTATTGCGCATATCAGCATATGTTCATATGCAAAATTATCCCGATTGAGATACAGATTCATACCGCCTATAAAGCGCCACATAAGATCGTAAAACGTACCCGATGAATAATCATAAGAGTATTTTGTCATGTGAGGAACAAAGTCCACGGGAAAAATATAATATCCGTGCGTTCCGAACTCGGTCAGATTTTTTAAAAACTCCTGCGCATTTGCAAATCCGCCCTTAAAGAATATAAACGGCACTCCGAGAAATATAACGGACCAGAAAACGCATTTGAAAAACTGTGAGAATCGTTTCTCGCGAAGAAGTATAAGAGCAAAGGCGCAAGGATAGAGTTTCATACCTGTTGCCATACCGAGAAAAACGCACGAGAGTTCCCTTTGCCATCGCTTGTCCGAATCATACAATATTATAAAAAGCGATGTTAAGACAAAAGTAAGGCAAAGATAGTTTCCACGCTGAATAAGAAAAAGATTTTGTGCGGAGAGGAAAAGGAGCACATAAACCATTCCCGCCCGAATGCCTCCGACTTTTTTTTCGAGTATTTTATAGGTTGATACAATAAATATAAGGAAAAATAAAACAAGAGATATTATGCCTCCTACAGATGCTCTTGCCGCTTTTGAGCCTCCGGAATAATCAGTCATTAACGAAAAAATCTTTGCAATTGAGAGCGCAAGCGGCGGATAGCTCGAGCCTTCTGCAAAATATGGGTCACTATCCTTGACAAAATAGTTGACATTGAAAAAATCCATAAATGAATCGTCAAAGTCCTGAAAAAAGAGCGAATTATTAAGCAACAGATAATGAGGACTTACAAAAATCCAACATATTATTATTTCAAGCAAATATGCCACGCATATAAGGAACATGGCAAAAATAAATATGCTGTACATTCTCTCTTTATCCGACTTATATTTAAAATTGTAAAACACATTATCCTCCGTTAAGTTTTGTTATAAATAGTGTTATCATTTTTTTGAATATTAAAACAAAAAAACGGTCGCAAGACCGTTTTTTGTTCGTTTTTGATTTATTAAAGTTTCTTTTTTGACGCTATAAAGACAAATACGGAAATAACTGCCGCAAAGGCAACCGAAATGCCGATTATGATTTTATTTTTTCTTGATAAACCATCGCTTTTTTCCTTGCCGCCTGTATCTGACGTATTGCCCGATTCGGAAGAATCCGTAATATTTCCCGTATCGGATATATCTTTTGTGTCTGTATCGTCTGAATCGGCAGACGTATCTTCTGTCCATGTATCGGTGGATGTGTCATCGCCGGTATCCGGGAGCGGCGGTTGAACATACAAAATCCTCTCCCTTTTTTCGACATTACAATTCCACGCTGAAGCAAGCCAATCTGCGCGCTTTGTCATACAATTTATAAGGTATCCTATTACAGTTGTATCATCTTCATCAACTCCGTCGGAGTATTCTTTAATGAACTGAAACGTTTGAGTATTCGGGCTCCACTCGTAGTGATGGTAATTGAACCTTTCGTCGTAGAGAGGCCACTTGGAATAGTCGTCACTATGCCACCTTGCCCTCTCCATTGCGACCGAGGTCCCAAGCTCTGAAACAAGCTCGTCTATATATCCGCCCCTGTCAACCATATCGTAAATTATATCGTACATTTCCGTAAAATGCTTTCTGACAAGTGAATTGAAATCGCTGTGCTTTACGCAAAGTTTCCAGAACGGACGGTCTGGGTTTGCCGCCCAATAACCCTCCTGAACGGCGGCTCCGCCTTTTAATATGTTACCGAGGGTATTGTCGCAGTCCCAGAGAGGTCCGCTTGTAATTTTTGTCCTTTTACCGTTTACGTCGACATCTTTATAAAAAAAGGTACTTGAATAGCCTGCGTCATAGTTCCTTCCATACTCCGCCATTATATAGGCGCGAGCAAGCGAATCCTCATCTATATATTCGCTATAATGTTTTCTTTCTATAGAGTTATATCCCGTATCGGAGGCAAGTGCTTGCTCCATATATCCGAAAATTGTGGCTATGTACTCCATCTGCGCTTTTGAGACGTTTTCGGGAGATTTTACGACGTAAGGATTTCCCGAGGCTGTGATAAAATAGCATTTCTCGTCGGTATAATT
>CAMETB010000100.1 GCA_945936265.1 uncultured Clostridia bacterium | reverse complement strand
GCTCTTCCGATCTATTCCTGCGGTAAATACTAATGCATCAAGACCGTTCATTGCGGCGGTGTATGCGCCTATGTATTTCTTTATCTGGTAAGAGAGAATATCTGCGGCAAGCTTTGCATTCCTTGTAACTCTTGCTTTTTCAGCGTCGGTTTTCGGGCAGGTGGGGAGCTTATCGTTGAATTTTCCGATAATTGCGTCCTCTATATCACGGCTGTCCGAGGAGTATTCGGAAACTCCGAGGAAACCGCACTTTTTGTTCATAAAGTCGGCAATTTCGTCAACGCCGATATTGTATTTCTTCATTATAAAGGGAACTATTGCAGGGTCTATCGAGCCGCAACGCGTACCCATTTCAACTCCGTCAAGAGGAGTAAAGCCCATACTCGTGTCAACAACCTTGCCGTTCTTTACAGCGGAGATGGACGAGCCGTTTCCTATATGGCAGGTTATAAGCTTTGTATCCGTTCTTCCGAGAATTTTGTTCATCTCGGCACTTACAAATCTGTGCGACGTTCCGTGCGCACCGTATCTTCTTATATCGTCGTTTTCAATCATACTCATAGGCAACGGATAGGTTTAAACCTGCGGCTCCATTGTCTGATGGAAAGAAGTATCAAATACAAGCACCTGCGGAACTTTTGGCATTACCTTGGTGCAACCCTCAATGCCCATGATGTGAGCAGGGGTGTGCAAAGGAGCGAACTCAACGCACTTTTTAAGAGTATTTACAACCTCGGGGGTTACAAGACAGCTCTCAAAGAAGTAAGGACCGCCGTGGACAACTCTGTGTCCGACTGCCTCTATTTCATCCATGCTTGAAATACAACCGTATTTTTCATCGGTGAGCATCTTTACGACAATTTCCGTAGCGACGGAGTGATTTTCCATAGGAACCTCGAATTTTACTTTTTCCGCGCCTGTTTTTCTGTGGTCGATAAGGCTACCCGTAAGACCTATTCTTTCACAAATTCCCTTAGCCAGAACTTCTTCCGTAGCAGTATCCATAAGCTGATATTTAAGAGATGAGCTTCCGGCGTTTACAACGAGTACTTTCATTGATTTTATCCTCCATAAAATTGTTTCTTGACAAAACATAAAATTTCAAGTATATTATATATTAAAAGGGAAATGATTGCAAGTGGAAAAAAGAAATATTATCAAAAAAAGAGGAGATTTTGCAAATGGACAACGTTGCGGCGGTTATATGTGAGTATAACCCGTTCCATTCGGGGCACAAGTATCAGATAGATAAAATAAAAGAAGACACGGCGGGCTCCGCTGTAATTGCCGTTATGTCGGGCGAGGTTACGCAGAGAGGAGAGTTTGCCCTTACGGATAAATACGTGCGTGCCGAGGCGGCAGTGCGCTCCGGTGTTGATGCAGTATTTGAACTTCCATATCCTTACTGTGCCTCCTGCGCCGAAATATTTGCAAAAGCAGGTGTTTTCCTCTCTTATGCTCTCGGCGCAAACCGCCTTTATTTCGGAACGGAAAGCGGCAATACGGAATATATAGAAAAGATAGCCGATGCGCTTGACAGCCCCGAGTTTAATGAAAAAGCCTCCTTACTTGTAAAAGACTTCGGCGGCAGTTATCTTGACGCAAAAGAGAAGGCACTTTTAAAGATGGGTCTTGATATACCGAAAACTCCGAACGATATTCTTGCCACAGAGTATGTAAGAGCCGTAAAAGCGGGCGGATACGATATGGATTATAAAACAATAAAGCGCATAGGCTCAGGATATAAGGACGATGGAATATCCGAAATAATGTCGGCATCCGCAATAAGAAAATACTTTTATGAAAACGGCGATTTTCTCTCTGTTCCCACCGAGGCAAAGGCAATATACGAAAAAGCGCGAAAAGAGGGAATGATACTTGACCCAAAGGAAGCCGAAAATTTTCTTTTCCGATATATCCTTTCTCTCTCTGCCGAAAAGATAGAGAAATCATTTGACGCAGGCGACGGAATAGGATATTTTATCTGTTCAACCGCAAAAAAGAGCAAAAACGCAGAGGAATTTTTCAGATCTCTTACTTCGAAATCGTACACTTATGCAAGGCTTAAAAGAGTGGTTATGTACTCGCTTTTCGGCATAGAAAAGATAGAACCGATGCCTTCCTATACCGTTCTTCTTGCTTCAGACGCAAAGGGCAGAGAAATATGCAAAAATGCAAAAATTCCTATAATAACGAGGTTGGCTGACGCTAAAAAACTCGACCCTGTGTCTGAAAAAGCGTTAAAAACGTCATTGTGCACAGACGAAATGTATATGTCGCTCCTTAATAACCCGAAGCCCTCATCATACGCCTATAAAAAAGCACCTTTTATCCTTTGAAAATTTAAAATTACGACACAGGTACGCATTTTTTATAAGAAAACGCACGGAAATCAGAAATCCGTGCGTTTTTATGTGATATTCGTTTTCAAAGAAGTTTTCAGATATCTCTTTCTTCCGTTGTTACATTCTCTCTGAAAAGAAGCGAGATGCACCAAAGAGCCGCAAGCGCAACGACGACGTATATTATTCTCGAAACAATCGCCGCCTGACCGCCGAATATCCACGCTACTATATCGAATTGAAAAAGTCCTATGCTGCCCCAGTTTATTCCGCCTATTATAAGCAGAGCGAGCGCTATTCTGTCTATTATCATTTTTTATTCCTCCGGGTTTTTGAACTGATGTTCGATATTATTTTTTGTAAAATTGCGAACAATATTCAGAATGATGGTATGAAAAAATTTCCTGACAAGCAATTTGAGACTTTTTTTGCAATATAGTTTTAGAAAGAGGTGATTTTATGGGAATTTTTTCAATGATTATGCACATTGCGTATTTGATTCTCGGAGTCGAGCCGATGCAGAAATTTCCGCCGGCGCTATCAAGAGAAGAAGAAGCGGAGTATTTTGCGCTCTGCAAAAAAGGCGACGCAAAGGCGAGAGAAAAACTTATCGAGCATAATCTTCGTCTTGTGGCACACATAGTGCGCAAATATTATTCGTCGGGGAAAAACACGGAAGATCTGATATCTGTCGGAACAATAGGACTCATAAAAGCGGTAGATTCCTTTAATGATACAAACGGTGCAAGATTTGCGACATATGCGGCAAAATGTATACAGAATGAAATACTTATGCTTTTCAGAAGTCAAAAGAAAACAGGTTGCGAAGTTTCCTTGAACGACACCATAGACATAGACAAGGACGGAAATCCACTGACTTACATAGATATAATAAGCGTTGAGGACAATGTAGCCGAAGATATAGACAAGAAAATAAAAATATCAAAAGCTCTCGAATTTATAATGACGTCGCTTGACGACAGAGAAAAAGAGATAATAATAATGAGGTACGGGCTTGGTAATACAAAAGCATATACGCAAAGGGAAGTGGCAGACAAACTCGGGATATCCCGATCATACGTGTCCCGCATAGAAAAGTCGATACTTGAAAAAATCAATAAATATTTGTCATCCGGAGGTTGATTTTTCAGCACATATAGTATATAATATATAATTGTCTGAATATACCAAGGAGTAAGCGATGGTTAAAATAACAGAAGTGCTTCCGGATTCGAGGGCTTCGAAGGCCGGAATAAAAGACGGTGACATATTGAAATCCGTCAACGGACATGAGATAAACGATGTCCTCGATTACAGATTTTATCTTGCGGAAAAGACGGTAAAACTTGAAATTATAAGAGGAGAAGAGGCTCTTTCATTCGTCATAGAAAAGGACACATACGACGATATAGGTCTTGAATTTCAGACTCCTCTTATGGATAAGAAGCACAGGTGCGAAAACAAATGCATTTTTTGCTTCATAGATCAGTTGCCAAAGGGTTTAAGAGATACGCTTTATTTCAAAGACGACGATTCCCGCCTTTCCTTTCTGCACGGAAATTATATAACTCTTACAAATCTTGAAAAAAAGGATATTGAGAGAATTATAGAGATGCACATTTCTCCCGTAAACGTTTCAATACACACAACCAATCCCGAGTTGCGTTGCAAAATGATGCACAACAAGAGGGCGGGCGAGGTGCTCTCCTATCTTGATATGCTTGCCTCGGGCGGAATCGATATATGCGGTCAGATAGTGCTTTGCAGAGGCATAAACGACGGAGAGGAACTTTTACGCACTCTTAACGATACGGCAAAACTTTACCCGAGGTTGCAGAGCCTTGCCGTCGTCCCTTCAGGGCTTACCGCGTACAGAGAAGGACTGTATCCTCTTGAACCCTTTGATAAAGAAAGCTCGCGCAGGGTAATAGAAGATGTCGAGAAAATAAATGCGCACTACCATAAAAAGTACGGCAAAAATCTGTTTTTCTGTTCGGACGAGTTTTATCTCATGGCAGAAAGAGAGCTGCCGAAAGATAAATATTATGAGGAATACAGCCAGATAGAAAACGGCGTCGGCATGCTTCGCTCATTTGAATGCGAGGCGGAGGCTTTTCTTGACACTCTCACAAAAGATGAAAGAGAGATAAAAAGGCATATTTCCGTCGCCACGGGTACTCTGGCATACGATTTCATTGCCGGAATTGTAAAAAAAATCGAGAAAAAATGCAGGAACATAAGATGTGAGGTTTATCCGATAGTGAATGACTTTTTCGGCCATTCTATAACAGTTTCGGGGCTTGTCACCGGTGTGGATCTTATAAAACAGCTAAACGGAAAAGGACTCGGAGAGGAGCTTCTCATATCAAGAAATATGTTAAGAGCGGAGGGGGATCTCTTCCTTTGCGGGACCTCGCTTGACGAACTAAAAGAAAAACTCGGCGTAAACGTGCTTCCCGTTGAAAACGACGGAGGCAGTTTCGTTGCGGCTGTTCTTGGAATAACGGAGGTATAAAATGTCAAAACCGATAGTTGCAATAGTGGGCAGGCCGAATGTCGGCAAAAGCACGCTTTTTAATAAAATCATAGGCGAACGCCGCTCCATCGTCGAGGACACTCCTGGAGTGACGAGAGATCGCATTTACGGCGAGGGAGAATGGTGCGGGCGCAAGTTCATACTCATAGATACGGGAGGAATAGAGCCTAAAACCGATAACTTTATTCTTCAGAAAATGAGAGAGCAGGCGCAGATAGCGATAGATACGGCGGACGTTATCATCTTCATGTGCGATATAAATGCAGGGCTTGTAGCGGACGACAGAGATA
>CAMETB010000099.1 GCA_945936265.1 uncultured Clostridia bacterium | reverse complement strand
CAGACGTGTGCTCTTCCGATCTCAAAGGCCCCCGCACAGCCCGAAAAGGACGAGAGAACCCCCGAACAGATAAAGACGGACGCAGTGGCGGAAAAAGAGCTTAAGATGTTCGCGGAAAAATGCACAAGAATATTCGAAGAGGTAAAGAAGGATATTATCGGTCAGACCGAAGTCGTTCAATTTACCATAATAGCCATCATTGCGGGAGGTAACGTACTTCTCGAGGGCTTGCCGGGACTTGGTAAAACGCGTCTTGTAAGATCACTCGGGCACGTTTTCGACTTGCCGTTCTCACGTATTCAGTTTACCCCTGACCTGATGCCTGCCGACGTTACAGGTACTAACGTCATTACAAAAGACGAACACGGAAACTCGAAATTCGAGTTCCAGAAAGGTCCTATATTCAGTAACATAGTCCTCGCGGACGAAATTAACCGTGCTACGCCGAAAACACAGGCGGCGCTCCTCGAGGCGATGCAGGAGCACAAGGTAACGGTTATGGGTGTATCCCGTAAACTTGACGAGCCGTTCTTCGTTCTTGCAACGCAGAACCCGGTAGAGCAGGACGGTACTTATCCGCTTCCTGAGGCACAGATGGACCGTTTTATGTTCAAAATACTCGTTCCTAACCCCTCGGCTGAGGAGCTCGGACAGATAGTTACCATGACGCAGAAGACGATGGACGAAACCGCGCAGGCGGCTTGTAACGGCGAAGAACTTATGCGCATGAGAGCAGTTGCAAAAACCATACCTGTATCAAGCGAAGTACTTGAATATGCGATGGTGATGATAGCTTCCACCCACCCCGACAGCGAAGTAGCGACTGAAACGGCAAAGAGATACATACGTTGCGGAGCCAGCCCTCGTGCAGCTCAGGCACTTATAACCGCGGCGAAGGTAAGAGCTCTTATGAACGGAAGATACAACGTTTCATACGACGATATAAATACCCTCGCAACTCCTGTACTCAGACACAGGATAAAACTCGGATTTGAGGCTGTAACTTCAAAGATGAACGGAGATTCCGTAGTTGCCGCTCATATAGCTGACCTTAATAATGCAGGCAACAAGACTGACATATTCGGCAAAGAAAAAAATAAAAAGAAAAAATAATAACGGGCGGTAAAGATGAAACGAAGAATATTAGACGGCGATTTCCTTGACCGTCTCGACGCCGCCGCACTTTGCCTGAAAAATCCCATGACGGGATATTTCGGAGGAAGCCGAAAGGCACGCAGTTACGGAAGTACGGTTGAATTTGCCGACTTCAGAGAGTATTTTCCCGGGGACGATATAAGGCGTATCGACTGGAACGTTTATGCGCGTTTCGAGAAATACTTTATAAAGCTGTTTACGGATGAAAGACAGATGCACAATCATATAATGATAGATTGTTCTGCGTCTATGGCGTGCGGAAAGCCGGAAAAGGCAGAAGCGGCGCTCCGTATAGCAGCGGCATTCGGATATTTGTCCGTGTCTTCTATGGACCGTGTGTCGTACAAGTTTTTAAGAGGTAACAAGTGCGAGGACCTCGGCTTTACCGTTTTCAATAAAGATTCGTTTTACAGGGCAGCCCAACTTCTCGAAAATACCGAGTTTGAGGGCGACACGGATCTTGAAAAATCGGTAGTCGGTATGAGTTCGCCCGGTCACGACGACGGTATGACGGTAGTTATCTCCGACTTTCTTACGGAGAGCGACTGGAAAAAGATGCTCGACTTTCTCGTATACAACCGCAGGGAAGTTCTGTTCATTCAGGTTCTGTCACCGGATGAACTGTATCCGGACTTTGACGGAAGAGTTCACATGGTGGACTCAGAATCGGTCAGCCTTACGGATTCGAGAAACATGAAAGTGCGCATCACAAGAAAGATGGTAGAGGCCTATCAAAGAGCGTTGGATGAATACGAGAAGGAACTTATAGATTTTTGTGCTTCAAGAGAGGCGACCTTCTTCACCGTGTCGTCCGATGATCCTATTGAAAAGGTAATTTTCGGAAAGGGATACGAAACGGAATTGATCAAATGAAATTTCTTCAGCCTTTAGGTTTGCTGGGTCTTCTCGGTATTCCGATAATAATTCTGATATACATAGTAAAATCAAAATATGTTCAGAAACCGGTATCCAGCACGTTTATATGGAAACGAAGTCTTCGGTATGTGAAGAGGAAAATTCCGCTGAATTTTATAGTTTCGCTTCTTCTGATATTGCAGATTCTTACGGTTACTGCGGCGAGCCTTGCGATAGCGCGCCCGACTATAGTTCCGTTAAGTTCGAACGAAACGATAATAATAATAGATTCTTCCGCAAGTATGCTTACTTCCGATGGGGAGAAGACCAGGTTCGACCTTGCCAAAGAAAAGGCAATCGAAATGGCGGACAAGGCGGGAGACAACAGCAGAATATCTATAATTTCCGCAGGTGTTGAGGCAAAGGAACTTATCCATCGTAGCGCGGATAAAATAGATGTCACATATGCTATTGAAGAACTCGAATGCGGTCTCGGAGAAACCGATGTTGACGGTGCTCTTAAAATAGCAAGTACCGTTCAGGCGGAAAATTCCGATTCCAAAATATATTTTTACACAGATAAGGACTACGATACGGTAGAGAGACTTGAGGTTGTAAACTTTGCAAGATACGAAGACTGGAACTCTGCAATACTGTCGGTTACCGACGAAAGCGTTGCGGGGGCGTACGAATTTAAAGTAACTCTTGCAAGTTACGGCAGAGACACCGAGACGGTTGTCAGCCTTTATGTCGACGGCGTCCTTTGCAACTCAAAGAAAATAACGATAAATAATGTCACAGAGGATGAAACTGCCGTTTTGGATCCGAACGGTGAATCAAAGAGCATGGAGCCGACGGAGGTGCTGTTTACTTCAAACAGAAGAGACGAGGCAGCCAATGAGGTATTTATAAACCGCATTACCTCTTATAAAGAAGCAAAGGTAACAATATCCTCTCAGGACGGAATAACTTACGATAACGAATATTATTTGTATTCAAAGGAAACATCCAATCCCCGTGTATTGTTTATAAGTAAGTGGGTTGAGATGACGGACCAGGGAGTGGCGGATTTGTCAAAATCGACATTCTTGCTCGCATCGCTCCGAAATCTCGGCTTAAGAATAGAAACCAAGGATATACATAAGTCGGTAAGTGAAGTCGAGGCTTATGAAGGGTACGATCTTTACGTATTCGACGGCGTTATGCCGGAGTCATTGCCGACTGACGGCGCGGTGTGGTTTATAGATCCGCCGGAAGACCCCGTAGGCACCGAGCTTAAAATAGATGATCCTAAAACCGTTACCGAAGATACCCGTGATAAATTCAAATTGACAGTCGGATATAACAGCGGAACTGATGTTTATAAGGCAATATCAAGAGATATAAGAAGCGGCAGGGCGTCGCTCCGCAGTTACAGACCGATACTCCTTTCCGAAGGATACGAGAGCATATTCGAGTGTAACGGAGAAACGGTTATAACCGCAGGCGCGGAGTTATCCACCCGTACGGTAATTATATCGTTTGATTTTCACGATACGAACTTACCGATATATATAGATTTTCCGTTGCTTATAGATAATATGGTAAAATATTCGCTTAAAGAATCTCTTGAAAAGCGATCCTTCACGGTGGGAGAAACAGTTAATTTCTATGCTCCCGCAGGAAGCAAAACGCTTTCGTTCAAGAAAGACGGAACCGTTCTCAATGTAATGAGCGCACACGATACTTCATACACCCTCGATTCTCTCGGAAACTACGAGATAGAAGTTGAGTATGCAAACGGTGACAAAAAATCATACATGATGCCGACGCATATTGCCGAGGATGAAAGTAATACAAAGAGCATAGGAGATACTGTAGTAGCAAGAGATATACCGGCCGCTTCCGCTCCGCAGAAGGAGCCGATAGAGGCGTGGCCGTATCTTATAGCATTGCTTCTCATACTTCTTGTTATAGAATGGGGGGTATATTACAGAGATGAATTTTAATTCATGGAACTTCGATATAGGAAAGTTCAATATATATCTCGACCGTCCTATATTGCTTCTTCTCATAGTACCTGCATTGATACTCGGCATAATACCGTTTTTCAAGCTCCACAAGAACCGCCGTATGGTATCGAAACACATAATACCGTTTATCATACACCTTCTTATAGTATCCATACTTGCCACAATGGTATCCGGCGTGCGTATAACCGAAGTAGACGCAACCCCTACTGACACAAACGTAGTAGTTGTTGCCGATATGTCGGAGAGTAATGCGCCGATGAAGGAAAAGATGGAGGAGTATATAAACTCCCTCTACGAAAAGGGCAGCGAACTTACCGATGAAAATATAAAGATAGCGGTAGTTGCGTTTGCAAAGGGACAGATAAAAGTTACGGACTTCGGCGGAAACCTTGACGGATGTCTTGATATTGATGAAACGGCACTTGATAAATCCGTTACGGATATCGAGGCGGCTCTCAAATATGCCAATACGCTCTTCTCCGATAAGAGACAGAATAAGAGAGTACTTCTTCTTTCGGACGGACGGCAGACATATGGAAACGCATGGAATGCGGCGCAGGAGATTTTAGGCAATGGAGCGCGTCTTGATGCAGTTTACTTCAATGTTGCCGACGGGGATAATTCGGAGGTACAGATAGTATCTCTTTCGGCAGTAAATCCTAATGTTAAAAACGGCTCTCCCGTCGAGATGGAATTTTCGATAAAGAGTACCGTTAAGACAACCGGTAAGATCACTGTATATGAAGGCGAAACCCCTGTTTTTGAAGAGGATGTTGAGATAAAAAAGGGTGCCAGCACGCAAAGATTTACTTATATCCCGGAGGGGACCGGAATACATACGGTTTATGCAACCCTTACTACACCGGATGACTCGATAGAACAGAACAATACGCTTTACTCCTGGTTTAACGTAAAGGGAACCGCCAATATGTTGATAGTACAGGGTGACGAAAAGCAGACAAAGAATCTTCTGCCCGTTCTCGAGGGAGAAGACTATACGGTAAACGTTATATCCGACAGTCAGTTCCCGGAAAAGATGCAGGACCTCCTCGCTTATGACGAGATAGTCCTTATGAATGTCGATTTTTCAAAGATGGGCGACGTTGCGCCGACTCTTCTCAAACGATATGTTGAGGAGGTAGGCAGAGGCGTTTTCGTAAC
>CAMETB010000098.1 GCA_945936265.1 uncultured Clostridia bacterium | reverse complement strand
GTCAACGGGGACAAGTTCCGCTCCGCCTTTATCTATAGCTTCTTTCAGAATACCGTAGGCTACTATTATGGCCTCCTTATTTGACATGGCTATTCTTTTTCCGCTTCTTGCGCATGCCATTGCAGGAGCAAGACCGGCAAAGCCGCCTACTGCGTCAACCGCAGTTGAAGCCTCGCTCTCCTCTATTGCCGAGCAAGCGGATTTTTCACCCGAATACACTCTCACTTGCGTATCGGCAAGTTTTATTTTAAGCTCGTCTGCCGCCTTTTCATCGGTCATTACGCAAACTTTCGGGTTAAGCTCTCTTGCCTGCTTTTCAATTTTATCAACTGATGAAGAAGCAAGCAATAAATCAACCTTTAAACCAAGGTGTTTTGCCACCTCGACGGATTGCGTGCCCACAGAACCGGTAGAACCGAGTATTGCTACGATACCGTTATTTTTAATCATTTTCACCATCCGTTAAAACAGAATAAACGCAACATACAAAACTGGTGCGGTAAGCATTACGCTGTCGAAACGGTCCAGCACTCCTCCATGCCCCGGAAATACAAAGCCGTAATCCTTTATTCCGTACTGTCTTTTTATGCTTGAAGCGATAAGATCGCCCATCTGAGATATTATCGAAACGAGAAATCCCGAAACTCCGAGCATTACATACGACATTTCATAGCCAAAGAAACGTTTTATTATAAACCCGTAAAGGATAAATGCGACGACGGTGAAAAATATTCCGCCGAGCGAACCCTCTATAGTCTTTTTGGGGCTTATTTCGGGAATAAGTTTGTGCTTACCGAACAATTTTCCGACAAAATATGCAAACGTATCGCATACCCACGCACCTATAAATATGAGAAGATATTTATACTGCCCGTCAGGCAAATCCCTGACAAGTACGATAGAGCTGAAACATCCGACAACATAAACAAAGAGTGCATATAGAGTCATTATATCGGATATTTTATCTTTATTTCTGCGCAACATTACATAAGAGAGAAAATACATAAGTACGGCAAAAAGAGCCAGAAGAGCGCACGAAAGAAATGCAGAATTTGAAGCGGCAAAGCGCCTGAATACAGGAAGGCCCAAAGCAACAATATACATCGGTATTCCGAGAACCAGATTTTTGTGTAATCCAAGGCATTTGGCCATTTCAAATACGCCCATTGCGCAAAGAAGAGCTATAACAATCGGAAAAACAAGCGTATAAGAAAACCAACATACAGGTATAAATAACGCTATTGCTATGACGGCGGTTATAATTCTTGTCTTCATACTGACTCCTTATTTTTCAGTCACGTTACCAAAGTTTCTTTTTCTTTTATAAAAATTTTCTATTGCACGATGCAATTCTTTTTCGTCAAAATCCGGCCAGAGTACGTCGGTAAAATAAAATTCCGAATAAGCGCATTGCCATAAGAGAAAATTCGATATTCTGCACTCCCCAGCCGTGCGGACTATAAGATCGGGGTCGGGTGAGGCACTTGTGTAAAGATGATCCGATATATCTTTTTCGGAAACGCTTTCTGCCCCCTCTGCTATGAGCTCGTTGCAGGCGTGAACTATCTCGGCGCGTCCTCCGTAATTAAATGCTATATTAAGAGTATTCGGGCGGTCTTTTGTCTTTTCTTCGAGATCCGTCATACGCTTTTGCAAATCTTCTCTCAGCACCGACTTATCGCCGAGAAAAACGAATTTTATATCCTTCTCATCCTGTGCCCTGTCTATATACGATGACAAAAGCTCCATTATGGAGCCGACCTCGTCTTTCGGTCTTGACCAATTTTCCGTCGAAAAAGCATAAACGGTAACGGTTTTTATTCCAAGGCGGTTACATTCACGCACAATTCTCTCAAAGGATTTTGCACCCTGCTTGTGTCCGAATTGCCTCGGCATAGCGCGCTTTTTCGCCCATCTTCCGTTGCCGTCCATTATAAAGGCAATATGAGAAAGACGGGAATCCACATGTATCTCTTTTTTCTTAAAAAGCATATTTACCTCATTTTTATCCGAATATTCAAGAAATCCGGCAATGCCGGATTTCCCAAAATGTGCGACGATGCCGGATAATTTATATCTCCATAATTTCTTTTTCTTTTGCTGCGGTAATCTCGTCTATGTTCTTTATATATTTGTCGGTAAGGTCCTGAACGGATTTTTCCGAGGCCTTCTGCTCATCCTCTGTCATATCTCCGTCCTTCTTCATATCCTTTGCTTTATCCATAGCCTCTCTTCTTATGTTACGGATAGCAACTTTTGCGTCCTCTCCGAGTTTGGAAACCTGCTTTTTAAGTTCCTTTCTTCTGTCCTCGGTGAGTTGCGGGAATATGAGCCTTATAACCTTTCCGTCGTTTGCGGGAGTAATTCCTATATCAGAAGCAAGTATTGCCTTCTCAATTGCTTTGAGAGTGGTTGAATCCCACGGCTGAATAACTATTGTTCTTGCGTCGGGCGTGGAAATTGTTCCTATCTGGTTTACGGGTGTGGGAGAACCGTAATAATCAACATCCACTCTTGAAAGAATGTTCGGATTTGCTCGTCCGGCGCGGACGGTATCGAGTTCGTTGCGATAAGCGTCGATGGATTTCTGCATCTTTACTTCAAATTCTTTGTTGTCCAATTTCATAATTATTCTCCTTTAACAACGGTACCCATCTCGGCACCCATAATTACGCTGTAAATGTTTTCGCATTTGTCAAGACCGAAAACATGAATGGAAATTTTATTGTCCATGGCAAACGATGTAGCCGTTGAATCCATTGCGGCAAGTCCTCTTGCAAGAATTTCCTTATAGGTTATATTTGTAAGTTTCTCTGCTGTAGGGTCAATTCTCGGGTCAGCGGTATATATTGCTGCACCTATTTCAGCAGCTCTTACAACCGCTGCCGTATCAGTCGATACAAACGGTATCCCGAGCCCTGCCCCGAATATAACGACTTTACCGGCATTGAGCATTTCTATCGCGTCGTCTCTTACAAATCCTTTTGCAAAAGCTTTCATTTCAACGGCAGTCATAACGACTGCGTCTATACCGCAACGAATAAATACCTCCTGGAGTGCAAGTGCGTTTATACAGGTTGCAAGCATGCCCATATGATCCGCTTTTACCCTGTCCATATTTTCGCCGTTGCGTCCTCTCCATATGTTGCCCGCACCGACAATTATACCGAACTGCACGCCTTTTGACATACACTTCTTTATTACAGAAGCGATCTCCTTGATATAGTCAAAATTAAGTATTCCGTCTTTCCCTGCGGAAATTGCCTCACCGGACAATTTAAGAAGGACTCTTTTATAAACAGGTTTATCGTTTTCCAAAATAAAATCCTCTCATTCAATTTTCTCATATATAATATACTATATATTTCTCGGTTTGTAAATAAGAAAAACGCATTTTTTTCGTTTTAATAAGAAATTTATGCAATTTTCACAATACTGACTTTTTGCAACATTAACAGAAAAAGGTGATAATCTTATCCGACGTAAAAAATAAATGGACGGCGTCAAGCCATCCATTCATCGACTTTGCATCACTCATAATTATTATTTACCGAGAATTGCTGCTTTTAATTTTATAAATTCTCCGTCCGTAATTATGGATTGATCCAATAATTTTTTCCACTTACCGAGATCTGAAACGGTAGAATTGTTCTTACCGATCTTTTCAATAACAGCAGATTTCAAGCCTTCGTATTCCTGCTCGTTTATGATCCCTTCATTTTTCATTTTGTAATAAGAATTAACTTCTTCATACGGATCCTTTTGGGAAACGCCTGTTGCCCTCTTGTATCCGAAATAATTCAAAACAAAAGAGATGTAATAAACTATTGCACCTATAATCATTATACTCATTCCAAGATAGCTCATATAAAAGATCTCGGAATTCAGAGCGACAGCAAATTTTACAATTCCGTATACTCCGCAATAAGCCGAAAGACCAACGCCTATATTCTCCACAACGTTATTTTTGGATGTAATAAGGCATACTGCCAATATAGCGTTTATAAAGGCAAATGAAGAAAACTCAAGCAAGATGGCAAAAGCGTCAGTTGCCAATGCGTCTATCAATAAACCTACGATGGTAAGTACAGTGCCTACAGATATGAAAATTTTGTAATACTTTTTACTCATAATTTTATCTCCCTCATGCAAAGTCAATTTATTATATCACTTATTTCATTTTTTGTAAAGTACTAATTGGAAAATTTTAATAATATTCCAAATCAGCGAAAGATACAGAGATTAATGCTGTTGCAAAAATGCGGAGAATTTGAAATTTCTCCGCATTTTTGTTTTTATCAGATATATCAGCCTTTTACCATTTTTTCGATCTCAGCGGCAAAGTTTTCTTCTTTCTTCTGAAGTCCTTCGCCCTTTTCAAATACATAGTAACCGGTTACCTTTACAGAACCGCCGAATTCCTTTGCGCAGTCCTGAACATATTTGCCTACCGTGATCTTGTCGTCTTTTATATAGGACTGTTCAAGCAAGCAATTCTTCTCATAGAACTTACCGAGTTTTCCTATTACCATCTTTTCGAGTATCTGCTGAGGTTTATTTGCATTTTTCGGGTCGTTGTGAAGTTGAGCAAGTATTATTGACTTCTCCTCGTCGAGATCCTTCTCGGGAACAGATTCTTTGTCAAGATAAAGTACCGGAACAGCGGCAACCTGGAGTGCAATGTTCTTTGCAAACTGTGCAAATCCCTCGGCAGCCTTTGCTTTCTCATCGGCGTCAAAGGTGATTATAACTCCCGTAGTCCCCTTTCCGTGAATATAAGTGCTCAGAGTACCGTCAACTATTACGAAACGGCGGATATTCATATTTTCACCTATGGTGAATATCATATCCTTGAGTTTTGCCTCTACTGTCATGTCCGTATCAAGATAACGATCAGCAAGAAGTGCCTGAACATCGGCAGGTCTGTTTGCTATTATAGTCTTGAGTATACCTTTTACGAACTCAAGGAAAGTAGCGTTCTTTGCAACGAAGTCCGTCTCGGCGTTTACTTCAATCATAGCGGCAGTTTTGCCGTCATCGCTTACAAGTATGTCTACAACGCCTTCAGCGGCAATCCTGTCGGCTTTCTTTGCGGCAACGGAGAGCCCCTTTTCACGAAGAACCTTTATTGCCTCGTCGAAATCGCCGTTTGCCTCGGTAAGAGCCTTTTTACATTCCATCATACCGCATCCGGTTTTTGTTCTGAGGTCTGCGACCATCTTTGCTGTAATTGCAGCCATTTTTGTTTCCTCCGATATTTTAAGAATTACTGAGCGTCGGCAGTTTCTTCTGCTGCCTCTGCCTCGTCCTTAGCCTCTTCGGCTTCAACG
>CAMETB010000097.1 GCA_945936265.1 uncultured Clostridia bacterium | reverse complement strand
CAAAGCTTTTCGGTATGGACTCGATAGGCGTCCTTTTCGGCTACGGCACGAGGGAAGAACTTGAAAGTGCAGGAGCCACATATATTGTAAACAGCGCAGATGAGATAAGAAAAATACTATTGTAATAAAACACGGCGCCGCATTCTGCGGCGTCGTGTTTTGGCTAAACCGAAAAATCTCAGAACTTATATAAAAAATAAGTCGGCAAAATATTGACTTAATGAAAATTGTGTGCTATTATATCTATCAAACATAGACTTTTTATCATATTCGGAGGTAGTAAAAATGGATATAAATATAGTCAGAACCGAGTCACCGAAAACTATGCCGGAAGAGGACAAGCTCGGGTTCGGCAGATATTTTACCGATCATATGTTCAGAATGGAATATGATCCCGATAAAGGATGGCATGATGCAAGAATAGTACCTTTTGAAAACATATCATTACATCCCGCGTCTACCGTTCTTCATTACGGCTCTGAAATGTTTGAGGGACTGAAGGCTTACAGAAGAGAGGACGGCGGAGTACAGCTCTTTCGCCCTATGGAAAACATAAAGCGTATGAACAACTCGGCGGACCGTATGTGCCTGCCGAAAATAGACGAAAAAGACGCCCTCGATATTCTTACGACTTTCGTGAAACTTGAGAGCAGATGGGTACCTCATTCTTTCGGTACATCTCTTTATCTTCGTCCTTTTATGTTTGGTAACGACGAAAATCTCGGAGTTCATACGGTTCATCATGTAGAATTTCTCATAATAGCGTCGCCAAGCGGAAGTTATTATGCCGAGGGAATAAATCCCGTCAAAATAATGATAGAGGATGAGGACGTAAGAGCGGTACGCGGCGGAACGGGTTACGCAAAATGCGGAGGAAACTATGCCGCATCGACAAGAGCGGGCGAAAAGGCAGCAGAAAAGGGCTATTCGCAGGTTTTATGGCTTGACGGTGTCGAGCGCAAATATATAGAGGAAGTCGGAGCTATGAATGTAATGTTCAAGATCAACGGGGAGATAGTAACCCCGGCGCTCACCGGCTCAATACTTCCCGGAATTACGAGAAAATCCTGCATTGAAGTTCTTAAAGATATGGGGTATAAAGTAAGCGAAAGGCTCCTTTCGGTTGATGAACTTGTAAATGCTCTTGAAAACGGCAAACTTGAGGAAGCATGGGGATGCGGAACGGCGGCAGTTGTATCTCCGATAGGCCGTCTTTCCTACAAGGGCAAGGAGTATGTCGTCAATAATGAACAAATAGGCAAAGTAACAAAAAAACTGTACGACATCTTAACGGGTATTCAGTGGGGTAAAATTCCCGACACTTACGGTTGGACTTATAGGATATGACCTTTTGGGTGATTCCTCTTGTATAAAAACAATATAAGAGGAACCACCCGCATTGTTTTATTTGTAGAATAAGAAGAAATCTTTCTGAAAAATCGAATACATCTTGACAAAACGCAGAAAATGCCTTACAATATAGTAAAAAGCAGTGACGGGAATAAAATTCTTAAGGACATTTCAGAGAGTCGCCGTTTGGTGCAAGGCGATATGCAATAAGGATATAACTCCTCCCTGAGCTTCCGACTGAAAGTATGTGCGAGTAGGACAGGACGGGTTCTTCCGTTAAAGAGAGGCTCTGTCGTGCGCAGAGCGTGAGAGGGTGATTTTTCACCAATAAGAGTGGTACCGCGGAGTCAATCTTCGTCTCTTTTATGCAAAGGCTTTATGTACTGTTGCGTAAAAGAGTTTTTTTATACCCAAAAGCCCTTTATGCGCAAGCAAGAAAGGAAAAAACTATGAAAAACTGTGAAAAATACTCGAAGCAATTTTTCTCTCCGTCCGGCGTTTCGATGGAATGGACAAAAAAAGAAATGATTGAAAAACCACCGATATGGTGCAGCGTTGACCTCCGTGACGGAAATCAGTCGCTTATAATACCCATGAGCCTTGAGGAAAAACTCGAATTTTTCAAACTTCTTTGCAAAATAGGCTTTAAGGAGATAGAGGTGGGTTTTCCCGCGGCGTCGGATACGGAATATGAGTTTTGCAGAAGAATAATTGAAGATAATCTTATTCCGGATGATGTTACAATACAGGTTCTTACACAGTCAAGAGAACATATAATATCAAAAACATTCGAGGCGATAAGGGGCGCAAAAAACGCTATAGTTCATCTTTATAATTCGACCTCTGTCGCCCAAAGAGAACAGGTTTTCAAAAAGAACAAGGATGAGATAGTAGATATAGCCACCTTCGGAGCAAAGCTTTGCAAGGAATATAAAAAGAACGCGGACGGAAATATAACCTTTGAATACTCTCCCGAGAGTTTTACGGGTACGGAGCCGGAGTTTGCCGCACGTATATGCAACGAGGTTATATCAATCTGGGAGCCTGACGAAAAAAATAAGGTTATAATAAACCTTCCTGTAACCGTGTCTTGTTCTATGCCGCACGTCTACGCAAATCAGGTTGAGTATATGTGCAAAAATCTCAAAAACAGAGAGAATATAATAGTGTCGCTTCACCCGCACAACGACAGGGGATGCGCCATTGCAGACTGCGAAATGGGACTTTTAGCGGGTGCTGACAGGATAGAGGGCACACTTTTCGGCAACGGAGAGAGAACAGGCAATGCCGACATAGTCACCCTCGCACTTAATATGTACACGCAGGGAATAGACCCGGGGCTTGATTTTTCCGATCTTCCCTCGATAACGGAGGTTTACGAAAGAGTTACGAGAATGCATGTCTATGAAAGACAACCGTATTCGGGTCAGCTTGTCTTTGCGGCGTTCAGCGGTTCTCACCAGGACGCAATAGCAAAGGGAATGAAATGGAGAGAGGAACACGGCGGGATATGGAACGTTCCGTATCTGCCGATAGACCCCACTGACATAGGAAGAAAATACGAGGCGGATGTAATAAGAATAAATTCTCAATCGGGCAAGGGTGGAATAGGTTATATCATGGAAACACAGTTCAAACTTGTTTTGCCGCCAAAGATGAAAGAAGCGTTCGGATATCACGTCAAGAGTATTTCGGACAGGGCGCACGCGGAACTTCAACCGTCCGAGGTTTACGATATCTTTATGAGAGATTACGTAAATATAAGCGCTCCGCTTGATGTTGAGAGAGCCGTTTATACCGATTTCGAGGGTGGAATACGCGCACAAGTGTCGATAAAATACGGTGATACCGTAAAGGACGTTATCTCAACGGGTAACGGAAGGCTTGACGCGGTAAGCAACGCAATAAAAGAAGTCGTCGGAGAAATTTATACTCTTGAAAGTTATACGGAGCACGCAATAGAGGAAAAGACAAGTTCCGCCGCATCCTCGTACGTGGGAATAAAATCAAACGGCGTTTCATTCTGGGGCGCAGGTATAGACAGCGATATTATAGTGTCGTCCGTAAAGGCGCTTGTAAGCGCAGTTAATATAATGTTAAAGGAAAAACAAACGGAGGAGAGAAAATGAAATTGACAGGAGCGGAAATCATAGTAAAGACGCTTATCGAGCAGGGCGTTACCGACGTGTTCGGTTATCCCGGCGGACAAGTTCTCAATATCTATGATGCACTCTACAAGGAAAGCGACAAAATCAATCACGTTTTGGCGGCGCACGAGCAGGGTGCTGCGCACGCGGCAGACGGATATTCAAGGGCGACGGGCAAGGTTGGAGTAGTTATTGCAACCTCGGGCCCCGGCGCTACCAATCTTGTAACGGGTATTGCAACCGCAATGCTTGACTCCGTGCCTATGGTGGCAATAACGGGCAACGTTCCGTGTTCGCTTATAGGTAAGGACAGTTTTCAGGAAATAGGCATAACGGGCATAACGCCTCCGAGAACCAAGCATAACTATTTTGTAAACAACGTCGAGGAGCTTGCGGATTCGATAAGAGAGGCTTTCAAGATAGCCAAATCGGGAAGACCCGGACCCGTTCTTATCGACGTTCCGAAGGACGTTCAGGCGGCGGTGTGCGATTTTTGCGAGCAGGGCGTAGTTGAAAAATTCCCGCTTCCGAAGGCAAACGAGGACCTTATATCCGAGGCGGTACGCTTAATAGACGAGGCGAAAAGACCGTATATCTACATAGGCGGCGGCGCGGCAGGGCTCGGGCTTGGCAAAGAGGTAGAAAAGTTTGCCGACAAAACCGATGCATACATAGGTTGTACTTTTATGGGACTTTCCGCAATTCCCGACACGTCCCCGAGATTTTTGGGTATGCAGGGTATGCACGGACACTATGCGTCCTCAATGGCGCAAAAGGACGCGGACCTTATTATCGGTATCGGAGTAAGATTCAGCGACAGGGCGACGGGCAACGTTGCAAAGTACGCAAAGAACAGTAAGATAATTCAGATAGACCCCGATTTTGCGGAGATAAACAAAAACGTCAAGGTTGACGTCGGCATAGTCGGCGACGTAGAGGACGCCGTTTCGAGAATTTACGCGGCAGTAAAGGAAAAGAAGCTTCCTGAATGGAAAGAGCTTGTCGAGTCTTTAAGGACAGACGAGAGAAAAATCGAGGAGGAAGTGGATAAAGTCAACAAAGATTCGTTTACTCCCAAGAAAATGTTCAATATAATAAATGAGAAAAAGCCACCGCACACGATAATAGCAACCGATGTCGGTCAGCACCAGATGTGGACGGCACAGTACGCTCATTTCGATTCTGCAAGAAGACTTGTTTCGAGCGGAGGGCTCGGCACTATGGGCTTCGGGCTCGGCGCCGCAATAGGCGCATACATGGCAACGAAAGACCCGACCGTGCTCATAACGGGCGACGGCAGTTTCGGTATGAACCTGAACGAGCTTGCAACGGCGGTATCTTACAACGTTCCCGTAATAATAGTTATAATGAACAACGGCGTTTTAGGTATGGTGCGTCAGTGGCAGACGCTTTTTTATGGCAAAAGATACTCAAATACGGTGCTTGGCAGAAAGACGGATTTTGTAAAGCTTGCCGAGGCGTTCGGTGCTATCGGTTACCGCGCAACCAATGAAGAAGAGTTTTCGGAGGCCTTTGAAAAAGCGCTCAAAGCAGGCAGCCCCGTCGTTATAGACACGATAATAGACAAAGACGAGTTCGTTCTTCCGATGTTGCCTCCGGGCGGATCCATAGACGATATTATAGTAAAGAAATGAGGTGGCGTGATGAGTAAATTCGTAATAGCGGTATACGTTGACAACAAATTCGGAGTGCTTACCAGAGTTACAAGTATGTTTACAAGAAGAGGTTTTAATATAGACGCTCTGACGGTAGGTGAGACCGAGCGCCCCGAATATTCGAGAATAACGATTTCTTTAAGTGGCGACGGATATGCGAGGGAACAGCTAATAAATCAGATGAGAAAACTCTACAACGTCAAAAAAGTAGAAGTCCT
>CAMETB010000096.1 GCA_945936265.1 uncultured Clostridia bacterium | reverse complement strand
CGTACCTCTGCAAAGACCGCTTATTATCCTGTTTCTTACGGGAAAATTTGTGCCGGCAGGAGGCGTTCCCGGGGCGTACTCGGTAATAACCGCACCGTTTAATATTATTTTGTCAAAGAGTTCCGTATTCTCCTTCGGGTAAACAATATCTATACCCGAGCCTAAAACCGCAACGGTTCTTCCTCCTGCGTAAAGGCAACCCTTCTGCGCCGTACAGTCAATGCCGAGCGCCATACCGCTTACTACGATGGCGCCGCCTTTTGCAAGACCGAAACCGAGTTCATATGCGTTTTTCTGACCATATGCCGTCATTTTTCTTGTGCCGACAACGGCTATGCAAAGGTCGCTTTCAAAATCGGGCAAAGTGCCTTTGCAATAAAGCACGGCGGGAAAATTAGGCAGAGATTTAAGCGGCGAGGGATAATTTACGTCCGAAAAAGCGATAACCGAAACGCCGTTATCGTCACACCACTCCATAACCTCTTTTGCATGGTCGGTATTCTTATCAAGAAGTTTTCTTTTCTGTGAAGAATTAAGAAAGTCAAGAGGTTCGACATCTGCGTCGTCGGAATCGAAAATCGCCCCGACAGAGCCGAAATGAGTATAGAGTTTTTCATATAAGGTACTGCCTGCGCCGAAATGCAACGACAGCCAAAGCCATATAAGTTTTTCGTCCATTTTTTACCCTCACGAAATATCTGATTGCTTTTATATTGCCTTTATTTTTATATAATAACATCTTGCTGAAAAAAAGTCAATGGAAAAAGGCAAATATTTTGCTTTTTTGAAAAACAGAATGTCAGCCGAACAGTTCCCACATAAAGATCCCCGCCGCCATTGATACGTTGAGGGATTCCGTGTTTTCACGCATAGGTATGAAAATACTGTCGTCGCAGGCAACTGCCGTTTTGTCGCTTATACCGTGTCCCTCGTTGCCGAGCACTATAACATCGCTTTCCGAAACCGCGTCTTTGCCGAGAACGAGCGAGCGGGTGCCAAGCATTGAGGCAAGGACTCTTCTGCCGCTTGTGCGCAATATATTCACCGCCGAGGAAAAGTCGTCGATTATATCTATTCCCACTTTGAAAACCGCTCCCATGGCGGAACGCATTACCTTTGGCGAATATATATCCGCACAGTCAGGTGAAAGAATTATTCTGTCAAGTCCGAAAGCGGCGGCACATCTTATTATGGTGCCGAGGTTACCGGGGTCTCTTACCGACTCAAAAAGCATTACCTTTTCTCCGTCATAAATATTTTCGGCATTTGCAAAACGTCTATGCTTTTGCGATAAAAAATCGCATACCGTTACAATTCCCTGCGGGGATTTTTCAGCGGTGAGTTTTGAGAAAACCGAGTCGGTGACGCAAATAATTTTCGCTCCTTTATTACCGCATGAACGTATTTTTTCAACAGTAAAATCATCAAATTCCGCTTTGTCGCTGAGTATCACATACCTTATGTTTGCGCCGTATTCGACACATTCAAGAAAAAGCTTTACTCCGTCGCATATAAATCTTTTGTTCAAATCTCTGTACTTTTTATCGTTCAGTTTAGCAATTTCGACAATTGTAGAATTTGATTTTGAAGTTATGAGATCAGCCTTGAAGCAATCTGAATTCATGTATCTTCTCCTCTCTCATAATTTATTTCTGAGAATTTTTATAAAATTTATCTGACTCATTATTTGAAAAAACTCGGCTTGCCGCCGAGTTTTTAATGTTTTGATTAAAGAGCCGCTTTTGCTTTTTCGGCAAGTGCCGCAAATGCTTCCTTGTCGGAAACTGCAAGGTCTGCAAGCATCTTTCTGTTAAGATCTATTCCGGCAAGTTTAAGACCGTGCATAAGCGTCGAATAGTTCATGCCGCATACCTTAGCCTGTGCGGAAATTCTGGTGATCCAGAGAGAACGGAAATCTCTCTTCTTCATTCTGCGGCCGGCGAACGCATAGTTACCGCTCTTCATAACGGCCTGTTTAGCCATCTTGAAACGTTTGCTCTTTGCGCCGTAGTAGCCTTTCGCCATTTTCAATACTTTATTTCTTCTTTTGCGTGCCATTAAAGCACCCTTAACTCTAGCCATTTTATTTATCCTCCCGGTTTAATCTTCGTCAATTACTGATTGATAAGTTTTTTGATATTAGGTGCCATGCTCTCGCTGAGGTATGCTCCGGAACGAAGCTTTCTCTTGCGCTTTGCATTTTTAAGACCGAGATTGTGGCGGTGCTGTGAATGAAACATTTTTACTTTGCCCGTACCGGTCAAAGAAAATCTTTTGCTTGATGCCTTATGTGTTTTGATTTTTCCCATGATATTTATTTCCTTTCGTAATTGTAACAAACTTAAAATCCGTTATTTTTTGAGCGGATTTATTACAGCCGACATTCTTCTTCCTTCAAGTACCGGAGGCTTATCTATGCTTCCGAACTCCGAGCATTTATCGACAAAACGGGCAATAATATCGGCGCCCGTTTGAGTATGAGCCATTTCTCTTCCCTTAAAGGAAAGCACAACCCTTACCTTGTCGCCGCCTTTTAAGAAACGGATTGCGTTATTCGCTTTAGTATCGAAATCATGAGTGTCGATTCTGCAGGAAAGCTGAACTTCCTTTATATTGACAACCTGCTGCTTTTTCTTTGCTTCCTTCTCCTTCTTGTCGCGGTCATAACGGAATTTTCCGTAATCCATAATGCGGCAGACCGGTGGCGTTGCCGTAGGAGCGATAAGCACGAGGTCGAGCCCCATAGAGTAGGCTTTTTCCAAAGCCTCGTCGGACGACATAACTCCGAGCTGTTCCGAGTTATCCGCAACAACTCTTACTTCCTTGAATCTTATTTCCTCATTGATTGACAATTCCTTTGCGCTAATCGTAAGCACCTCCATTTAATTCAAAAGACGGGAAACCCCTGACAACAAAAAATGTGCGAAGAACCAAAATCCCCGCACCTAAGACACAGACGATGACGACGCCTGTGAAATATTAACCGTGCATACCGATATATGCAGGTGAGAACGGAGAGTTCTGCTTCCTTTTGCTCTGCCATTATATCATATCAGACCCCACCTGTCAAGTGGTTTTTATAATTTTTTCATCTTTTTTATTTACTTATCTGAAATCAGCTACTGATATTACTGCGATTACACCGTATTATAAGAACAGACCGCCGCAAATTTAGATTGCGGCAGCCTGCTTGTTTGATATTATTTTGCTTTGCGGTCTTTTATTACATAGTTGGTTCTGATTATGAAATTGATAAGTCTCGCAACGCATGCCTGCGCGTCTGCTCTTTTAATTTCTCCGCTCGCAAGCCCTTCGAGTATTTCTTTTCTGTGGCAACCCGGCATAATGAGATCGTTTCCTGCGTGAGAATGGCGTTTCGGATTGGAGCAAGGGTTCCAGTCTGTCATAACTATGCCGTCAAAATCCCATTCTCCTCTTAAAATTCCGTTTATAAGGTCGTAATAGGTGCTTGTAAATTCGCCGTTTACCTTGTTATAAGACGTCATAACGGCAAGAGGAGCGCTCTCCTCAACGGCTATTTTAAAGCCTTTTAAGTATATCTCACGCAACGCTCTTTCACTTACCTGACTGTCGGATACGCCGCGCTCATACTCTATATTGTTGCAGGCAAAATGCTTGACGGTGGTATATCTTCCCGTCGGATCTGCATTTTCGTCGTACTGTACGCCTATCGTTATGTAGGAAGCCATTTTACCCGCAATCAAAGGATCTTCGGAGAAATACTCAAAGTTTCTGCCGTTCAGGGGGTTTCTCTGAATGTTTATTCCGGGTGCAAGCCATCCCTCGATATCCGCATATTCAAGGTCGGAACGCGCGCACTCGCCGAAAAGCCTTGCCGCGTCAAGATCCCATGAGTTTGCAAAGCAAGTTCCGGACGGATAAGCGACGACATTATGGGCAATTTCCGTGTCCTCTGACTCGGGAGTTCCGAATACCGAAAGGCGAACACCCGAGGGACCGTCCGCACAGGCGTTTACGGGGATTTTATACTTTTCACTCCCCCACATCTCGCCTGCCGCGCCATGTACCTTGGATGACATGCTGCCGACGTTTGCGTTGGCGTCTGCACCCGTGTATATTACTCCGTTGAGGAAAGATGCTATTTCTTCATCGCTGAACTGCGCCGCAACATCCTCTGCCGTTGCTCTGCCGTTTATCACATCTTCAAGAGTATATATTTCGGTTTCCGATTTTTTCTTAAGTTCGTTTACGGGAACATTTTCGGCAACTGCATAAATTACTTTTTCAACCGAATCGCAATCAAAACGGAATATCGGAGCGTTTGCGATTTCCTCTTTTTCGCCCTTGTAGGTATAAGGCTTTGCGTTCTTGTTGCTCAAAAGGTTTAACTCTACGTTGCATTTCATTCTGTTCTTTGCAACGGCACAGCATACATCCCTGTCAATCCTTATTATGCAAGCGACATGAGTGTTCCTTGATGAATTGCCAACTCTTACGACATAATCGCCGCCCTCGAGAATATATGACGCGCTCTGCTCGTCGTATGATGCCATATCGGTAATATCGAAAGAAAGCGTCAGTTCAGAGGACTCACCCGGCTTCAACAAATCCGTTTTTCCGTATGCGCAAAGTTCCTGATATGCTTTTTCGAGTTTTTTCTGCGGTGCTGAAAGGTAGCACTGCACTACCTCTTTACCGTCGTATTTATCGCCCGTATTCGTAACCTTGACGGTTATATCGACGATCTGTCCGTCCACCTTTATATCGGTGACTTTGCTCTCAAATTCTGTATAAGAAAGTCCGAAGCCAAAGGGATATCTCGGCTCTTTGCCGAAGGTATCAAAATAGCGATAGCCTACGTATATTCCCTCGTTATAAGGCACCTCAAGCGTCCTTATTCCGTCCCTTGTGGGATAGTCTTCATATTTGTATCCCCAGGTAGCCGCAAGTTTACCGCCCGGCGTTACCTTGCCGCTTATTACGTCCGCTACGGCATTTCCGAACTGCTCTCCGCAAAGAGAAACGTAAAGTATTGCGTCAACCTTGCATTCGTCAATTGCTCTTATGTCCATAACTCCGTATGTATTAAGAAGGAGCACGGTTTTTTCAAAAGATTCCGATACTCTCTTTATAAGGGACACCTCGTCGGAATGAAGCCTGAAAAAGCCCTCCTCGTCACTCAAATCCTTTGCTTCTCCGCTGAAACGCCCGATGGTTATTATCGCGGTTTTTGCGTCCTTTGCGGCTTTTTCAATATCGCCGTCTTCAAGTGCTATCTCACCGTATCTGAAAGTCCATTTCTCCCAGTCGCGATTTGTAAGCCTGTATTCGTCGGCATGCTCGCTTACCCATTTTTCCGATATCTCGTCAAGGTCACGGCTTAATGTGTAGCCCTCGTTTTTAAGAGCCTCGTTCAACTGCACCGTATTCTGCGCAAGCATATCGCCCGAGCCCCAGCCC
>CAMETB010000095.1 GCA_945936265.1 uncultured Clostridia bacterium | reverse complement strand
TTAATCCCATCGTAACGGATTTTACCGTCCTGAATATCATAAAATCGGTTAATCAGGTTGGTTATGGTGGTCTTGCCTGCACCGGTAGCGCCTACAAACGCTATTTTCTGTCCCGGCTCGGCGTAAAGAGTAATATCGTGAAGAACTATCTTGTCGGGCACATAGCCGAAGTCAACATCTTTAAATCTTACGTCGCCGCAAAGCTTTGTGTAGGTGACGGAGCCATCCTCGTGAGGATGCTTCCATGCCCATGTACCCGTACGCACGTCGCTTTCATATATTTTGCCGTCTTTTTCGGTAGCGTTGACAAGGGTTACGTAGCCGTTGTCCTGCTCAGGCTCCTCGTCCATAAGCTCAAATATACGTTCCGCACCCGCAAGAGCCATCGCCACTGCGTTTACCTGTTGCGAAACCTGGCTTACGTTCATTGTAAATTGTCTCGTCATATTTATAAATACTACGACGGTAGGTATTTCGAGCGCAAGCATTGAAATTGAAACGTTCGGAACGTTAAGAGCCATCAGAACTCCGCCGACAAACGTGACGACAACGTAAAGAATATTTCCTATGTTGCCCATAATAGGCATAAGGATATTTGCATATTCGTTTGCACTTGTGGAGTCCTCACAGAGCTGTGAGTTCAGTTTGTCGAACTGTTCCTTGCATTTTTCTTCGTGGCAGAATACCTGAACTACCTTTTGCCCGTTCATCATCTCCTCGATAAAGCCCTCTGTTTTACCGAGCGATTTTTGCTGCTTTACAAAAAATCTTGCACTTCCGCCGCCGACCTTTACGGTAACGAAATACATGGCAATAACGCCAAGACCGACGGTAAGAGTGAGCCACAGACTGTAATAGAGCATTATACCGACAAGGACTATTATTACAAGCGCCGACGATATAAGTTGCGGGAGCGACTGCGATATAAGCTGCCTTAAAGTATCTATATCGTTTGTGTAGTATGACATTATATCGCCGTGCGTGTGCGTATCAAAGTACTTGATCGGAAGCTTTTGCATACCGCCGAACATCTTGTTACGCATCTTGCAGAGAAATCCCTGCGTTACATACGCCATAAGCAGTGTGTAAATAAATGTTGAGAGTATTCCGACAACATACACGCAAATGAGCATAAGCGCAAGTTCTGAAATGCGGGCAAACGCCTCGGATGCGGTAAGAGTTGCGTTTTCCGACGTTGCGCTCGTTATGGCTCCGACTATATTCTGTACGAATATATTCGGCAAAGCGTTTCCTATTGCGCTGAAAACGATACAGACGATAATTATAATCATCGGTATCTTGTAGAAGGAAAAGAGGTATTTGATAAGTCTTGAAAAAGTGCCCTTTTTGACCTTTTTGACAGGGCGCCTTCCTTTCATCTTTCCGTTCATTCCATCTTACCTCCCTTCGTCTGGGACGTATATACTTCGTGGTAAATGGGACTGCTTTCGAGAAGTTTTGCGTGCGTTCCAACGTCGCATATTTTGCCGTCGTCGAGAACTACTATCATATCGGCGTTCTCAACCGACGAAATACGCTGCGCTATTATTATCTTCGTCGTGTCGGGTATTTCGTTCTGCAGCGCGTTTCTTATAAGAGCGTCCGTCTTTGTATCAACCGCACTCGTCGAGTCGTCGAGAATAAGAATTTTCGGTTTTTTGAGAATTGCTCTCGCAATACAAAGCCTTTGCTTCTGACCTCCCGAAACGTTTGTTCCGCCCTGTTCTATATATGTGTCGTAGCCGTTCGGCAGAGAAGATATAAATTCGTCCGCCTGCGCGAGCTTGCACGCGCGTACAAGTTCCTCGTCGGAGGCGTTTTCGTCGCCCCAGCGCAAGTTTTCCTTTATCGTTCCCGAAAAGAGAATGTTTTTCTGTAAAACGACGCTTACCTGATTTCTGAGTGCTTCAAGGTCATAGGAGCGAACGTCGATATCTCCTACCTTGACAGAGCCCTTCGTTGCGTCGTACAGACGGGAAATAAGCTGTATAAGGGTTGATTTTGCGCTTCCCGTTCCGCCTATAATACCGACGGTCTGCCCCGATTTTATATGGAGGTTTATATTTTCAAGAGCGTATTTTTCCGCTCTCTCGGAATATTTGAAATATACGCCGTCAAAATCGACGTCGCCGTTTTTAACTTCGGTTACGGCGTTTTCGGGATTTTTAATGGTCGGCTTTTCTTCAAGCACCTCGTAAATACGGCGTGCACTCTCGCCGGACATCGTTAATGTTACGAATATCATTGATATCATCATAAGGCTTGAAAGTATCTGAACGCCATAGGTAATAAGTCCAGACAAACCGCCGATACCGAAGTCGGTATTTGTCCCGAACAGAATGGTTTTTGAGCCGAAGTAGCATATACAGAAAGTTACGGCATACATACAAAGCTGCATAACCGGAGAGCTGAGAGCCAGTACCTTTTCCGCCTTGAGAAAATCACCTGCAAGATCTTCGGAAGCTTTGTCAAATTTTTGCTCCTCGTAGTCTTCACGTACGAACGATTTTACAACTCTCATTCCCTTTACGTTTTCCTGTACGGAGTTGTTAAGCACGTCGTATTTGCGGAACGCGCGCTCGAAAATCGGCATAACCGTTTTTATTATCATTCCGAGAGCAAAGATGAGAAACGGCACAACCGCCACGAATATAAGCGCCATCTTTCCGCCCATCACAAACGACATGATAAGAGCGAATATAAGCATAAACGGACATCTTATAGCCGTTCTTATCAGCATCATAAACGATTGCTGAACGTTGGTGACGTCGGTGGTAAGACGCGTCACAAGACTCGAGGTCGAGAATTTGTCAATATTTTCGAAAGAGAAGTTCTGCGTGTTCTCGTAAAGATCTTTTCTTAAATTTTTTGCAAAGCCGCAGGAGGCTATCGCGCAGTGCTTTCCCGCAAGAACTCCGAAAGAGAGGGAGAGCATTGCAAGCACAACGAGCGCGGCGCCGTATTTGAGTATTACGGACAGGTCGCACCCCGCTTCTATCTGTTCTATTAAAGATGCGGTGATAAACGGAAGCAGACACTCAACCACAACTTCCATCGAAACGAAAATAGGCGTGAGTACCGTGCTTTTTTTGTATTCACCGATACATTTTGAGAGTCTTTTTAACATAAGAAATCCTTTCCTTCATAAATAGCGCTCCCATTGTAACATTTTAACGCGCGCATGTCAATAGGAACAAAACTGAAAAAAAGATGAATTTTTGATGAATTTTATTCCGAGTACGCAATATCGAAAAGCTCTTTTATGCGTTCCTTGTTGCCGGACAGATAAAGGTATCCGAAAATCGCCTCAAACGAGGTTGCGTTTTTGTATTCCGCCGCCGAAGCGCTTTTCGGCACGTTCAAGTGGGAGGAGTTTTTTGCCCTCCTTGCAATATCCGCCTCGTCTTTTGTCAGAATGTCGGCAATTTTGAGAAAAGCCTTGCTTTGCGCAACCGCGGTGACGAATTTTTTTGCCTCCGTATTGAGCTTAAGACTTTTTTCATATCCTTTTTTAATAAGCCGTTCTCTTACCTCAAGCTCTATTACACTGTCGCCGAGATATGCAAGAGCAGAGGCACTTATCATTGTAAATTCGTTCATTTTTCACGCTCCGTGTAAAGTTTTCAATATATTTTATCACACTCGCATAATATATTCAAGTAAAAGACTTGAAAAACGCTGAAAATTATGGTAGAATGTATTCGTCATTTCTTCGGAGGGATAAAACACAATGTATGATGTTATAATTATAGGAGCCGGAATAACGGGGTCAATGACTGCGTATCGGCTTGCAAAATATAATGTAAAGGTTGCGGTAGTGGAAGCAGGCACAGACGTGGCGTCGGGCTCCACACGTGCAAATTCCGCAATAGTTCACGCAGGATACGACGCAAAAGAGGGAACGCTCAAAGCAAAACTCAACGTCCGCGGTTGCGCCATGATGGAGGAAATAGCAAAAACGCTTGATGTCGCATATGAAAAATGCGGTTCGCTTGTCGTTGGCTTTTCCGATAAAGACAGAGAACACATAGAACTTCTCAAAAAAAGAGGAGAGACAAACGGAGTAAAGGGACTTCGCATAATCGAAAAAGAAGAACTTATGCAACTGGAACCTCACGTTTCAAAAGACGCCACCTGCGCCCTTTTTGCACCGAGTGCGGGAATAGTTTGTCCGTACGACCTTGCATTTGCGGTAAGCGAGAACGCGGCGACTAACGGAACGGAATTTTATTTTGATTTCAAGGTTTCAGAAATAGATTACGACGGGCAAGCCTATACCGTATCCGACGGCAATAGAAGTCTTTCTTCAAAATACGTCGTCAACGCGGCAGGGCTTTATGCCGACGATATAGCAAGAATACTCGGAGATCCCTTGCCGTTTAAGATAATTCCCAGAAGGGGAGAATATATGCTTCTTGACAAAAGCGAGGGATTTATCGCATCAAGGACGCTTTTTGTGACCCCGAGCGAAAAGGGCAAGGGAATACTCGTATCTCCAACGGCTGACGGCAACATAATAGTCGGACCGAACGCAAACGAGGTAGACGATAAGGACGATACGAGCGTCACGGTAAGAGGACTTATGGAAATATCCGAGGGTGCAAAACTGTTGACACCCGATATAAACCTAAAGACCGTCATAACTTCTTTTGCGGGAGTGCGCCCGACGCCCACCTGCGGAGATTTCTATATCCGTAAATCAGAAAAATTCAGGAACTTTATTCACGCCGCGGGCATAGAATCCCCGGGGCTTGCATCCTCACCAGCAATAGGCGAGTACGTAGCCGGACTTCTCAAAGAGTGCGGACTTGATATGGAGGAGCGAGAGGGATATATAAAAACGAGATCAAAAGCAGGCAATTTCAAAACTTTTGCCCGTATGACCGACGAGGAAAAGGTCGCCGCCGTAAAAGAAAATCCGGGGTATGCAAAGATAGTGTGCCGTTGCGAAAAGATAACCGAGGCGGACATTGCAAACGCAATACACCGTCCGATTCCCGCGCATACCGTTGATATGGTAAAGAGAAGGACAAGGGCGGGCATGGGCAGATGCCAGGGCGGATTTTGCAGAACCAAGGTTGCCGAAATAATATCGAAGGAACTTGATATTCCGCTTGACGAAGTAAAGAAATTCGGAAATCATTCAAATATTCTTTTTGAGAGGACGAAATGATGAGGGACGCCGTAAAAAAGGAAAATAAACCGTGTGAATACTACGACGAGAGAAAACTCGTCGTAATAGGCGCAGGCCCTGCCGGTCTTGCCGCCGCACTCGGTGCCGTTGAAGCGGGAACGGACCCCTCGGATGTTCTTATAATAGAGCGTGAACATGAACTCGGCGGAATACTTAATCAGTGTATTCATACGGGCTTCGGACTTCACTTATTCGGCAAGGAACTCACGGGTACGGAGTACGCTTCGATATTCATAGACAAAGTAAAA